>JBAXXB010000403.1:0-3346 GCA_037128115.1 Bacteroidota bacterium | reverse complement strand
TTCCATAACCGATGTCGCGCTGGTAAGCAGAAAGGTAGCGATAGGAGGGGGTGTAGCCCTGGCAATTTCGAAAATAAGTTCGTCGGTAATAACACCGGGGCCACTGGGCATAGGACCCACGAGGCCAAGGGCTGATGCGCCGGCTTCGATGGCCATATGGACTTCTGCTATTGAATTAATGCAGCAGATTTTTATATGGGGTATCATACTTTACCTGGAAATAATAAACTTACCCGTAAGGGTCTTCTTTTCGCAGAAATACCGGAGGAAATAGTTCCCGTTTTTCAAATGGCTCAAATCAATCAGCTTATCCGTATAATTATTGGTCTCGAACACCAGCTGCCCTGAGTTATTAATAATCTCTATACAATTATTCTTCGAAGCATCAACGAAGTCGAGTCGGATCATTCCTGCTGTGGGATTGGGAACTATGGATAAAGCAGTATTCGAGGCGTTGTCATCTATTCCTTCCCAATAGTCTACCAGCTGGAAATCGTCGAGCATCCATCCTTCTTTGTGGTTGTCAATGCTATCGCTGGTAAATGTAAAGCGGTATAACAGGGTATCGGAGTAACCAAGTTCGTAGGTAAGTGAACGTAATTCCAGAGCAAAATGCTGCCAGCCGTTCGAATTGCCTGTCAACACAGGTTTAATTTCCATCCATCGGAACTGGTACATGCTGTCCTGTGTCATGAGGTTAACCCAGTTTTTCCCCTGGTCGATGGAAGCCTCTATGGTTCCAAAGTCAGTAAGTGAATCTGTATTGATTTTGAACCAGAAATTCAGTTGCAGGGATTCGTTTCCAACGTTGGAATTATCCGGTCGCAAATGGGTGATAATAAAAGAAGAAGAGCTGTTAACAGGGTACGATTGAAGCGTATCTGTAACAATGGCATGGGTTTTTGAATAGGCACTGTCGAAAATAATTTTACCCGGGACCCCGGTTTGCCAGATGTTACCCGGGTTCGAAATCCGGTCGATAGTCAGGTAATTAAACGAGGACATACCTCGCTCGAAGTCAATAAAATCATTAAAGCTTTGCCCGGAACAGACGGAAACCAAACTGATCATCGCCAGGGATAACAATAATTTTTTCATGGTCGACAGTATTAATTCTTACACGAATTCTACTTTACAGGATAAAATTCAACCCACAACAGGCATTTAGGTTACATTAGGAATATCGTTTTTAATAATGATGTTGATTTTCGAAATCATTGAATGTCGGCAGGCATGTGTTTTCTGCGATGAGGAATTAAAGACATCTGTTTTTTCTTAATTTCTATTTACCCTATTGTGTCTATTGTGGTTAAAATATTTGCCAGGTTTATTTTAGCAAAGCAGTACTAATATTAACGCTAAAGATCTTTCCCTGTGCGTTGGATTTTCAGTAACCAGATAACTTCGAATACGAGAAACAGGATATAGAATACGAGAAGAGTTACCGAAAAACGCACAGCATCAGCTGGTTGTGTATAGGAGTATGCGGCAATAATAATAAGGAGTAGCAGGATTTTGCCCATGCTCGATATCATGAAGGTATTGGAAAAGCGGCTGAATTTTTTCTCCGTAGCACTAAAAAGCAAGGCTACAGAGGTAAGTGTAATTCCCGCAAACAGCAGCAATAACACGGCCCAGTAATTGGTAACCAGACCGCTGGTGAAATGCGAAACGGCTATTCCGGCTAAAGCGATTACTGCTGTAAAAATAAGTAGGTTGCGGATAAAGCGGTTCAGCAATTCTTTCATGATTCGAGGGGAAATGGATTATCCAACCAGTTAGCTGAAAATTAATTATTAATTGGTAAGGCTAAATTTAAGTACAATTATTTTTTCCGAAGAAGATCTTTCACCGCCGTATAGATTGCTGCTGCTACCGAGAGTAAGGATAACACCACGGTAAAAACTGGAAACCCGATCTTCAGCCACTGGTCGAGTTTTACGCCACCGAATACACCCAGGCCAATAATAGCAAACATCTGGAAGGCCAGGCTCGAATACCGGGCGTAGCTCTCAAGCGGTGGCCTTTTTTCATCAGCCGGCTTTGGGTTGTTCGGCTTGTTCCGGTTTTCCATTAACATTGGGTTGGTTTCCCATTTTACAGGCGCCGGTGAAAACGGCCCCGGGCTCAATGGCAAGTTTATTGGTGAAAATATCGCCGCTCACTACCGCATTTGATTTCAGGCTGAGCAATTCCGTTACCTTGATATGAGCCTTTACATCACCCGAAATATCCGCATTCTGGCAGCTGATTTCGCCTTCTACTTTACCTGTTGAACCGACAACCACTTTTCCCGTAGCCTGTATGGTTCCTTTAATAAATCCGTCGATGCGAAGGTCGCCGTTCGTTTTGATATCACCCTTTATGTCGGTTCCGTTACCGATTATGTTCACCGAAGGCGTTTCGGGGGTCATGATTTTCGACATACTCGTAGTTGTTTGGTTTACAAAACAAAAATAGTGCATTAATTGATTTATGCACTATCAGTGACCTAAAAAGAAGACATTATTCAACAAAGCTTACAGGTTGCTCCGAAAACTAGAAATGGCAGGCAGCCAGGGGATGATACAAGGACCAATGGGGGATTAATACCCCTGCTTTCCTATAGATATTTCCAGCCTTGCTGAACTGATCATAAAATCTGTCCTGGCCCTCATCAGGTTCAGCCTGCTTTCGGCTTCGAGTGACTCGGAATCCAGCAGGTCAAGGTTAGTGAGGCTGCCGGCTTTAAAACTCAGGTCGGCAAGTTTGCGGGCTTCTTCAGCCTGCTGAAGTTGTAATTCCGATTCATCGATTTTCCGCATCGAAGCCTGCAGATCGTTCGCATTCCTGTATACTTCGGAGGAGACTTCACGCCGGTTTTGCTCCAGGTCCTGTTTGATGGAATTGATATCCGACGACGCCATCTGCAAATAATAGCGGTGCCTGCTTGCCGTATATATAGGTACTTTGATACCCAGCCCGGCTGCATAGTTTACTTTCGGCTGGTTCATGTCGGGGAAGTACCCGTTTTTAATGCCCCCGGAGACAAAGGCGGAGATTACAGGATTATTTTCGATTTTTATGGATTGCAGGTGCAATTCAGCCTGTTTCCTGCGCAAATCAACAAGTAAAAGTTCATTGCGGTGCGAAAGTGCGTAATTTACCAGGGAATCGAATTGAATCCCTTGCGTTTGTGCTGCCAGCCGGTTCCTGAGCCTGATCCTGCTTCCTTCAGGCAAACCTAAGAGTGAATTAAGCACGGCCAGCTGGTTATTCAGGGCAGTTTCGAGATCAAGTTTTTGATTTTTAGCTACTGATATCCTGACTTTTGTCGAGAGAACCTCGTAATCGGTAGCTGTTCCTG
>JBAXXB010000402.1:0-3363 GCA_037128115.1 Bacteroidota bacterium | reverse complement strand
ATTTGCTTTGTTTCTTATTTTCGGCCAGGATTGTTTTAGCCAAAAGGAAGCCAACAACTGGTATTTCGGCTTCCAGCAAGCAGTAAATTTCGCTACCGGAAATCCGGCCTTAGTGCCCAATAGTGCCATGAACGCCGATTATGGTTCAACATCCTTATCTGACAGCCTTGGCAACCTGCTTTTCTATTCAAACGGACAGGTAGTATTTGACCGGAATAATCTTATGATGCCACATGGCGACAACCTTTTGTCAAACGACTTGGCGACCAGTCCATGCGTTGCATTCCAAAAACCCGGTGATCAGAATCAATACTATTTATTTACAGTATCAGGTTCTACTGTTGATAAAAAGGGGCCTTGCGTCAACTATTCTATTGTGGATATGAGGCTTAACAGCGGTTCAGGCGACATAATAGCATCAAAAAAGAATATTGCTGTCCCCGCTGCTGATAGTGCATTCCAAACTATCGGTGCTGTTAAACACGGCAGTTTGGATGCATATTGGTTAATTGTCAGAAATCATGGTATACCCAATCAATTTCTCTCATTTCTGGTCGATGCAACAGGTGTTAACCAAACACCCGTCACTTCTCCTTGCACTATTTATTACAGTGCTTCAAGTCTTTCTCAATCCGAAATTATAAAGATTTCGCCTAACGGGAAATATGTATTGTATGCCTCACGCAATCAAAATTCCGGAAATTATGGAGATGTTGAATTGTACAATTTTGATAATATTACAGGTCAATTATCACTCGCTCTTCTGTTTAATACAGGGGAAAGAAATACAGGAGCTGAATTTTCAGCAAACTCCGAATATCTGTACATGAGCAATAGTCATTGGATGCCTGTATTAATGAAGCATGACTGCTGGATAACTCAATTTGATCTGAAAAAAATCAACAATGTTACCTTGTTCCAGAGCTCAGCATACGTGATGGTGCATGATACTTTAAACCATATGCCCTACGGAAACCTGTTGCTTGCAAATAATGGCAAAATTTATTTCGTCCAACCCAAGGACCAGGGCGCAAGCTACATCAGCTACCTGGGTGTTATTAACTATCCCTATTTATCAGGTGCAGCCTGTGCTATTCAACTTAATCTTGTTCATCTTACTATGCCAATTATAGAAGGACTTCCAACCTTTGTCAGTTCTTTTATGGTTCAGTTCGACTGGACGGGTATTTGCGCCGGATTACCTATCAAGTTCAGGTCAAGGTTTTACCCGCCACCGGTTTCTGCTTTATGGAATTTTAATGATCCCTCAAGTGGTCCCGACAATACAAGTATTTTACTAAACCCTGAACATACATTTAATTCTCAAGGCGTTTATAGCGTTTCAGTAACTGTAGTATATCCGAATGGAACCTCCGAAACTTCAACACGAAATGTGACTATCTCAACCGGTCCCGCAATTGAAATTGGCGATACCATTTATATTTGTGAAGGCGACAGTGTTCAATTAACACCCGGAACTGGTTTTTCGGAGTATTTATGGAGTACAGGATCACAAAACGCCGGCATCAATGTAAGTGATACAGGGATATACTGGGTACAGGTAAGAAATCCGGGAGGCTGCCCGGGAATGGATAGTGTGAGAATCTTGTATTACAATGGAGTTCAGTTTAACGACGATTCTCTTAAAATTAGCCCTACTACGTGTGGCGGCCAAACAGGTGTAATCAAAGGTCTGCAAATAACTGGCCAGCTTCCGCTTTTAATACAATGGACCGCTTCAGGGACCCCCTACAGTAATACACTGGACATTTATCACTTGGGTGTAGGGCTTTATGAACTCAATGTGAAGGACGGAAATGGTTGCGAAAAGACGCTTGGTTCGTATGTAATAAATGATGCCGGGAATATACTGATCGATACAGCGAAATCAACTCCTGAATATTGCGGAAATAAGGACGGAACACTTTCAATCACTGCTATTTCAGGTTTGGATAATAGCTTGAATTACTTTGTAAAACGAAACAATGATACAATTTCACAATGGCACGACGGTGTATTTACAGGACTACCCGGAGGCATATATTATGTTTGGGTGACAGATTCGAGTGGCTGTACTTCAGTTTATCCTTCCCCTGTAATGGTAGAAGTATTTTCCGCTCCACAAATACTTAATGCGGGATCCACGCCTGAAACAGGAACATTTTCAGATGGAACTATTACAGTTGCAGGCGTTGGCACTGGCCTGACCTATTCACTTAACGGGGCTACTGCTGTAAATAATGGATATTTTAATAATCTTTCTGCAGGTAATTACTCCGTTAAAGTTGTGAATATGCAGGGGTGCGATACAACGTTGTACATCATTGTCGGGCACCTTGCAGGAATACGTCTTCAGGCCATTGCCGGCGAGGGATCGGCCTGCCTGGGCAATGTGGCGGTGCTGCCCTTGCTGGCCAGTCATTTTACAAAGGTAGGCTCGTTCGACACCCAGCTTAATTACGATAAAACGCTGGTAAGCTGCCAGCAATACCTCCGCAATGTTAATCCTTTATTGGCCGATAGCCTGGAAGTGATACTTTACCCGGGCAATGGTGCGTTGAACCTGAAATGGACCGGCAAAAAGCAGGTAAGCCTGCCCGACAGTTCAACCATGCTGGAACTCAGTTTCGCCTCGGTAGTAAGCGGGCAGGGACAACTGAAATGGGACCTGGCTCCCGGTATTTCGGTATTCCGCGACAGCCTGGGCACTATTCTTCCTTCGGACTTTACGCCAGGTAAGGTAAGGATATACAGCATACCCGAAGCGGATCTGCCGGTTCCGCCGCCTGTGTGCGAAGGGAGCGAATTATTGCTCATCCCTACCTATCACCCCAATTCGGGTAACGGGGCCATCAGTTATACCTGGTCAGGCCCGGCAGGGTTTACCGCCAAAGATATACTGCTCTACCTTAAACCAATAACCCAGGCCAATGCTGGCAGCTATACACTGCATCTATCGGATACCAACCTCTGCACGAATGATTATGCTGTTACTATAAATGTAGTACCCGTGCCGGTTTCGGGCTTTACCGCCGATACCGTTTATTTTGAAGAACAAACCCGCCTCGAAGCCACACAGGGCTACAACCGCTATGCCTGGAGCACGGGCGACAGCACCTACTCCATACTGGTTACTGCCGAAGGCTGGTACAAGGTACAACTGCAAACCGCCGAAGGCTGTACTTCCGCCGATTCGGTAATGATGCTCTATGCCTTTACCCCGCTAAGCATGCCTAATGCCTTTACGCCCGATGGCAACCTGAAAAATGATATCTTCCGGCCGGTTACCTTCCCTGAGAAAATTTCCTCCTTCAGCATGTATATTTACGACCGCTGGGGCAGACTTATCTTTTTTACCAATAC
>JBAXXB010000401.1:0-3366 GCA_037128115.1 Bacteroidota bacterium | reverse complement strand
CCTGAGCCTGGCCCTGGCGAATCCTTCCCTGATTTCACCAGAGATGAATCGGAACCTCTCTCTCAATTTTGTGAATTCGTTTGCCGGTACCAATTTTGGATTTGCCAGTTATGGATTCAATTTGAACAAGCTCGGCAGTTTTGCAGGTACCATGCAGTATTACAGCTATGGAAAGTCTGACAATACTACCGAAAGTGGTGAAGTACTGGGTCAATTTAATGCCGCCGAGTATGCATTTAACCTGGGTTGGGGCCGTATGCTTGATTCGGTCTTCTCCATAGGAGCCAACTTCAAGATGATTTATTCGGGTCTCGAAACCTATAATTCATTGGGTATGGCCGTTGATGTTGCAGGAAGTTATATGCCGAACGAGTCTTTTTGTGCTTCCCTACTTTTCAGGAATATTGGAAGGCAACTCACCACTTATACTTCCGGCGGTGTTGAACCCTTGCCCTTTGAAATACAGGCAGGCATTTCGAAGAAACTGGCCCATGTGCCTTTCAGGTACTCCCTTTTGCTGCAGCATCTCGAAAAATGGGACCTGGGCTATACCGATCCGAATGCGCCCGTGGATCCTTTCACAGGACTGGCAACTAAAGAGTCGGGCGTTGATGCTTTTTCCAAGAATGCCTTACGTCATATTATCATAGGGGGAGAGTTTGTTCCTTCCAAATTCCTGAGTATAAGACTCGGTTATAACTACCTGCGCCGCCAGGAAATGGCCGTTTCAACCAAGCCAGGAATGGTTGGATTTTCCTGGGGAATAGGGCTGAGGGTTTCGAAATTCAATTTCAGTTATTCAAGGGCTGCATACCACCTGGTAGGCTCGCCTAATTTCATTTCGATAGGCACCAACCTCGGCGACTGGAGCAAGAAGTAAATCCCGGTTTGTCTTAAATTCCTTGCATTTTCCTCTTTCTCCGGTGAATCACTGGATTTTATTTACTTTCGTAGTCAAATTTGAACAGTTCCAATGGATGTTACTATCGATCCCGGTTCCGGCTTTTGTTTTGGTGTAAACCGTGCTATTCAGATAGCAGAGGCAGAACTGGATGCGGGTAACCCTGTATACAGCCTGGGTGAAATGGTGCATAACCGGGTTCAGATGGACCGTCTTAAAGCCCGGGGCCTGGAAGTGATTTCCCGTCAGGAACTGATCGGATATAGAGGGAAAATGGTCCTGTTCCGGGCTCATGGTGAACCGCCCGATAGCTTTGAAATGGCAAAGGATCTGGGCGTGACGGTAATTGATGCCACCTGCCCGATTGTCAGCCGGCTTCAGCAAAAAATCAGGGAAAGTGCAGAGTCCGGACTATCTAAGGGTTCCCAACTTGTTATTTTCGGTAAACCCGGTCATGCCGAAGTTACAGGTTTGCTCGGATATGCAGGTGCCCAGGCCATATTAATAAGCAACGAAAACGACCTGGGAAAGCTGGATTTCTCAAGACCCATAGAGTTGTTTTCGCAAACAACCATGGATGCGGAAGCATATCAGCTAATAGGGGAGGAAATCCACCGGTTGATGAGTGAAACAGGAAATACAGATTTGGTAATACATAAAAGTGCATGCAGGCAGGTTTCGGGACGGGCACCTGCGCTAAGGACTTTTGCCGCAGAGCATAAATTAATCCTTTTTGTAGGCGGGAACAACAGTGCTAACGGAGCTTATCTGTTCAGCGTATGTAAGGCAGTAAATTCCAATTCTTACTTTATAAGCGATATTCATGACATCGACCCCGCATGGTTTACTCTTGCTGATTCCGTTGGTGTCACCGGGGCTACCTCAACCCCTGGTTGGCTACTGGTACAGGTAGCGGAATTTATTAAAAAGATACAGTAAAGGGATGTTAAGATAGCGTGAATGCCTGAAAAGGTGGAAGATCCTTCCTGAATTTACATCTCTCATATTTATTATCCTGGTCAAAGTCGATAGCTATTTTTCGAAGGAATTTCAACCTGTGTGTTCCTAAGTAAACTTCGCACTACCTTGGTTTGAATTGGAGCCAGCGTTTTACATGCGATACTTCAGTTTTCATGGTTTCACTGATGATATTAAACCGTAAATTTGTAGGGTAACACATCCGGGTTAAATACCTGAACAACAAAACTATTGTGCATCTTAACACGCTGAAAATCATAAATTTCAAGAACTACGGGGAGCAGGAAATGGCTTTCTCGGATAAGATCAATTGTTTTGTAGGCAACAACGGCGCCGGCAAGACCAATTTGCTGGATGCTATATATTACCTCTCGTTTACCAAAAGCTATTTCAATTCCGTTGACCAGCAGAACATCCGGCATGGGGAGAGTTTTTTTGCCATACACGGTGCTTTCCAGCGCAATGGCGGGCTTCCCAACCAGGTGAGCTGTATACAGAAGGAAGGCCTGAAGAAACAGTTCCGCATCAACCAGAAAGAGTATGACCGGATTTCGGACCATATAGGGCAGTTTCCATGCGTTATGGTGTCGCCATATGACCGGGACCTGATAAACGAAGGCAGCGATATACGCAGGAAATTTATTGATACCGTGATTTCCCAATTCGACAAGGCCTACCTCGACAGCCTGATACGGTATAACCGACTGTTGGTTCAGCGCAACGGGCTATTGAAACAGTTTGCCGAACGCCGCCAGCCCGACCGGGAACTTTTACAGTTAATTGACGAACAAATGCTGGCCCCGGCAACCAATATCAGCGACAAACGCAGGGGGTTCCTCGAAGGATTCGCGCCTATTTTCAGGCATTATTTTGAGTTTATAAGCGGTGGTACTGAAGAGGTAAGTATTGAGTATGAGTCACAACTTACTGCCGCTTCGTACATGGCTATTGCAGAAGAGGCCTTTCTGAAAGACCAGTCGCTCAGGTATTCTACGGCCGGAATTCATAAAGATGATTTTATCTTTAACCTGGCAGGCTACCCGGTAAAGAAATTCGGTTCGCAGGGACAACAAAAATCCTTCGCTGTGGCATTAAAACTGGCGCAGTTCGATTTCACCCGCGACCTGATTGGTCTTAAACCCATACTGCTGTTCGATGATATTTTCGACAAACTCGATCCCGGGCGTGTGCAGCAAATTATTCAACTAGTTGATAACGATAGTTTTGGACAGGTTTTTATCACGGATACAGAACCTGAACGTATTAAGCGGACTTTCGAAAAGGTGGCCATTAATCATTGTGTATTTGAAATTAACGGGGGAAGCGTGGAATTTAAATATTGAGCGAGGAGCCTGAAAATGAAAAATGAAAAATGAAGAATGAAAAATGAAAAATGAAGAATCGACCGTTACATCATTTTGACTATGCCGGTACAAGAATGATACTACAAAGTTAAGTTACAGGGTTACTTACTGAAATTGAATATA
>JBAXXB010000400.1:0-3379 GCA_037128115.1 Bacteroidota bacterium | reverse complement strand
CGTTGGGGGGTCAATATGACCGGAATAGGGGGTCAGTATCACCGGAATATCCACTGTTTCAAAAGGAACACTTGAATTAGGCTTGTTTATAGAACAGCATTGGCTTGAACTTCTGTTGTTTTTTATTTCCGTTAATTTCAAAGATATTGGTCTAAATGTCAGAAAGAATTTTGAATATTTTGATGATCTTGTTGATCAAATTGAAATGACACTGAAAGATGTCGCTCAAGACTTCCCCGAAATTGAAAGAGATGAAATTCTTCAAATCCTTCAATGGTTTGCTGAATTAACACTTGATAAAAAGCAGAGATTCTTACAACTAATTAACAATGCTGGCAGAGTTCTAAAATCAATAGTCAGGATAGTCAAGCATAAATAAGCTGGGCTATTTTCTCCTTAGTGATCGGATTTATTTTTTTTGAACAATTAGGTGTTTTTCATTATTAACCAGTGGATCATACCAATCAACCTTATCATTAGCCCACCTAAGCCAGCTTTGAACCTCATCCGTTAGCCCACTTTTCTCAACAGCTTTTTCCTCTACGGCTTTTATGTAATCCCGCATAATTCGAGCACGATGCCAACGCTTAGACTGTTTATAAAGGTCTTGGAAGTCGGATCGCTCTTTTTCTATGCGTTCCTTTTCTTCTCGGACAAGGCGTTCCTGTTCCTCACGTAGTTTACGTTCAATAGCTTTTTGCTCTTCAATTATCCTCTGTTGCTCCTGATAGATCAAGCGTTCTGCTTTAATTCTCTGGGCTTCATTTTCAAGCTTGGCAAGAATCTCAGCCAGTTTATCTTCAATAGGGGCTTTGGCGTCACTCCAAGATTTATTATTCCGACCTTCAATGGTAAAGGTAAAAAGCCCAGTAGGTTTGTATTCTTTATTATTCATTGAATTACCAACAGTTTTCTGCTGGTTTTTTTCGTTAAGGCTGAACTCAAAATTTATATTATCTATGACAGCTTGAGTAAATGGATAAGCAGATTCAAACTTGTGCCCCCTTGCTATTAGAAGCTTAACAAAGGCATCGAGAAACCGAAGGGCTCGACTAATGCTTGCAGGAGAAACTCGTAGGTTGATATGTCCTTGGGTGGTACGAACCATTCCACGATTATTCCACCAAGCGAGCGGGTACTTGTTAATGCTATTTTCTGCTGATATGATTAGCTTATCTGGATCAGTTAGCCTTTTAGAAACTTTAAGCGGGAGAGATTTGTCGTTTTTAATAAGCTCTAAGGTGGATGTTTTAGAAGCTATTTTGCCATCCTTATATAAGATATCAACATCGGCAGGATAAAGCTTGATTTCATTTTCGCCTTGGTAATCTTGAGGCAATTCAATAATCTCAACAGGTTTACCAAACAGCAACTTTGACCAGTGACCGTTTGGTGGTATAGGTATGTTAAATTCTGCACAGATTTTACGCAAATGAGTGTAGGGGATATAAAGTCTTTTAGATATAGCTGTTAATGACTCCTTCCAGACCAGATCATAAAGTTCTTGGCGGGATATAGTATTTTTTTTCATAGGTTAATTATTTACTCAAAGATAATATACTCAAGATAAATAATTCAAGCAATAGCTATTCGATCTAATATGGAGTAAGGAATGGAGTAAGGTTAAAGCGCAAAAATGGATAGCGGAGTAAGGAAACTTTAAAAATTACATTTTGTATATCACTGATATACTGTATTATACAAAATTATAAAGTTTAATATTTTGGGTTCATAACCCGAAGGTCACGAGTTCAAATCTCGTCCTCGCTACTCGTATTTAACTGGCATCAAGGGTTTTGTGGTCAGTAGTAACAAATTAGTAACTAAAGAGGCTGTCATTTCCAGACAGCCTCTTTAGTTTTAATGGATTTCCGTATTTCCATGTTTCTTGCTGCCCCAGCGGATTAACAGGTCCTGTACATCCTTAAACCGAATCGGTTTGGATAAATAATCGACCATGCCTGCTGCAATAAACCTTTCCCTGTCACCGGGCATGGCATTTGCGGTAATAGCAATAATAAAAGGTCTTTCGCTCTTGGAATATTTCTTGTTAATAGCCTCGGTTGCTTCAATGCCATTCATGACAGGCATTTGGACATCCATCAGGATAATATCATAAGTATTATGTTCCATGATATCGAGAGCCTTCCTTCCATTTTCCACAGCATCGATACTATAGCCCATTTTCCGCATGAGTGTAACAACCAATTCCTGGTTGGTGAAATTGTCTTCAGCAAGTAAAATACGCAATGGTAGTTTATCCGATAGTTTTGCGTCGACGCTATGATTCAAAATACTCTTCTTCCTGTTCCTGCTTTCTGATAGTACACTTAATACGTATTCAAACAGGTTCGATAGCTTGATGGGTTTTGAAAGTTGAGCATCGAAGAGTCCTGAGGGAAGGTTACTTACTTTCCCGACCGAGGATATCAATATAAAAGGCATATCCCCTTTAAATGGTATTGCTTTAATGACTTTTGCAAGTTCAATTCCACTTAACCCGGTTACTTGCATATCGATGATACCTAGATCAAAATAAGAGTCCTCCTGTTCAATGATTTGCAATGCTTCCTGGGATGTTGAAACGGTAAATGCTTTCATGCCCCATGCTTCAAATTGAACCGTGAAAATCTGCCTGGATGTGGGATCACTGTCTACAATCAGGACCCTGCTTCCCTTAAATTCAGGTATCTGTCCTCGGATGTATAACTTTGTCGTAGGAGTATCTACAATTTTCAGTTTTGCAGTAAAGTTAAAAGTAGTACCCTTTCCTGGCGTGCTTTCTACCCATATTTTCCCGTCCATCAGCCCCACCAGGTGACTGGCAATTGCCAGTCCGAGTCCGGTGCCTCCGTACCTTCGTGAAGAAAAAGATTCTCCTTGTGTAAAGGCTTCAAAGATCATCTCTAATTTCTCTTTTGGGATTCCGATGCCGCTATCTTTCACTGAAAAGAGCAATTCGCAGATTTCATTATTTTGAGATTTTTTCTCAACCGAAATGAATATCTCACCCTCGTCAGTAAATTTAATAGCATTATTTATCAGATTTCCAAGGATTTGGCCAAGCCTTTTGGTGTCTCCGATAAGGAATGGCGGGGCTTCAGGTTGAAGCATATAAAGCAGGTCAATGCCTTTTTCAATGGCTTTTACGGCATAGGCATCCAACGCATCTTCAACGCATTTGCGGAGTTCAAAGGAATTTTCTTCCAGCGTGAGTTTATCGGCTTCGATTTTCGAGAAATCAAGAATATCGTTGATGATTTCCATAAGGTTGTCTGCACTGATCCGCAAAGTTTCCAGGTAATTTTGCTGTTCCGGTGTAATGAGCATTCACAATCTGTGAATTATTTTGTAGTAGCGGCGTGTTGGGAGTGTTTTG
>JBAXXB010000399.1:0-3391 GCA_037128115.1 Bacteroidota bacterium | reverse complement strand
TTAAAGTTAATACTTTATATCTTAACTAGCTGTCCAAGTTTTGGGGAGTATTATAAAGCCCTAAAAAGGCTTTATGCTGCGCAGATTGTGCCATCACAGCAATATTGTAAGCCAGGATTGCCTGTATAATAAAGATCCTCTTCATAGTTCTCTTTATTTTTGTTTCCCGTTGACTTTAGCTTCCTCAAATATAAGACATTTTGCGCTCAAAACAATGCCTGCAAACGAGGGTAGGGTGTCTTGAAATGGTTGTACTAAAGAGAGCTTAACAGCATAGGCAATCCTCAAATGGACTCAAAATTCAACCGGGGTCCATTCAGGTTAAAGCATTCACTCGGCCTTGTCAGAAGATGCTCAGGATAAACGGGGGGAAAAGGATGAACTGAAAGGGGAGGAGTCCGAAAACAGCTGAAGTCAACCGGCTGATAAGAGTATCAAAGCATATATTAACCTGATTTATTTTAAATTACGAATATTTATTGAAATAATTATTCGAATTTAGAGAGAAATGGCATTAACTTTATGGACAGTTTTATATGCGAAATGAACTATGAAAACGGCTTTGGGTATTATACTGTTTCTTATTGGAATACATACGGCAGTTGCCAGGACGATAAAGGTTAACGCATACGGGGGCGCGGATTTTTCCAGCATACAGCTAGGTATTGATGATGCTTTTGCAAATGATACTGTGTTGGTTTATCCTGCTATGTACTTTGAAAGTATTGACTTTAAGGGCAAAGATATTGTTGTAGGAAGTCTCTATTTACTTACGGTTGATACATCTTATATAGGTTGGACCGTTATAAACGGGAATCATGAACAAAACCGCTTAGTTAAATTTGTCCATGGCGAAACCCGGAAAGCAAGTCTGATAGGGTTCACGATCACTAATGCCTTTGACAACATTGGCGCAGCCACAGTGAAAATATCCGGACTGGCAATATATATTGAAAACAGTTCACCCACTATTGATCATAATTATATAGTAAATAATGAATTTGGCGAATGGTATATTTCGGGGGGCGGTATAGTAATGATGAACTCCGGCGCAAAAATCAGCAATAATCGTATTACAGGCAATAATTATGCATTTGAGGGTGGTGGTATTTATGCTGAAGGAGGGACAGATCAAATCATAGAAAACAATATTATTTCTAAAAATGAACTTACTTCAGGATATGGCGTGGCAAGAGGAGGCGGAATATTTATGAGAATTACGCAAAGGGCTATTATTCAGAATAATAATATTGAAGATAATATTTTGGATTTTGGATACGGTTCAGCCATTTATATGGAAAATTGTGACAGTACATTGATACTTAATAATAAATTTCAAAACAATAAGTCATTAATCATAGCAGGGGAGGTTCAACTCATTTTATCTTCAGGAAAGCTTGTTAATTCGCTCTTATACAATAGTATGTATCCGAACAGGGGTTTGTTGAAATTTGAATCAAGCAGTTTTAAAGTTATAAACTCCACCATTGTGAATAAAAGTGAAGCGGCAGTGACCCTGATTAATTCAAATGTTCATTTTATTAACACAATATTGTATGGGGTGAATGACAGTGTTAACGGAAAGCGAATTAAGCTGGTCGATAGTGAAGCAATATTTACAAATTGTGACATCGAAGGTGATACCACCGGGTTTGAATTGACTGGGAACAGCAGTTATCTGTGTAAGAATAATATCAGTGCAGATCCCTATTACCTTGGTACCGGGAAAGAACCATTTAGTTTAGCTGTAAATTCGCCTTGTATCAATAAGGGCTTAGGTGATACAAATGTCGTTATATTGCCTTTAACTGATTTAGCCGGGGAGGCAAGAATAGCAGGCCAAATTGTGGACATAGGAGCCTATGAGAATCAACTTGTAGAATCCATTAAATTCGATGAAGGTATAAGGAAAATGGCTGTCTATCCTAACCCGGCGAACGAATGGATTAGCGTTGAAAATAAGTATGACAATCTGAGTAAAAAAATAATGGTTAGGATATATAATGCTGAAGGACTGTTTGTTGCTGAAAATGAATGGGATGGCTTCAATAGAATTAATGTTGGGAATTTTAAGCCTGGTTTTTATATACTCGTTGCTGATACTATTTATGGGAAAGTGAAACTGAAATTTGTAAAACAATAAATGGGCTTGTTGAAAGCAGGATTATTTCAGGCAAGTTTAATACTTTGTTTATCAGGATGGTGTAACGATCAAGTATAAATTGTATGCCAAAACAACTGGGTGTGTTACAGACGATATCCCTTCAGGACTATGCAATTGGGTAACCCCTATCTGAAACGTACTATTTATTATTCCTTTCCAGAATTCAACCGGTAATAAATACTGAATCCGGCTCCAGGTAATAGTTTGGTCCTTTTCATAGGCGGGTGCTGGGAACTATCCTCCGTGTAGTTGCTAAACAATTCATAAAGCAAACCCGCACTTATGCTGAAACCCTATTTCCCTGAGATGTTGAAATCCTTTCCTATTCTGCCATTCAGAAATACGTGCTTGTCCAGGTTTCCTGCAGCAAAATAGGTTAATCCGCTTTTCAGGTACCATTGTCGTACTTCTGCAGCCCCCTGGACCCTGCCCAAATAGTAACTGGCATCTGCTGAAACAGCGTATAAAAAGAAGTTGCCGAGCAAATCATCTTTGTAAGGCAGCCCACCCAGGTTGATTCCGAGCCGGGTCTGATTTTGCTGATACTGAATTCCTATGTTCAATAATTCAGGGAACCCAATTCCTCCTGAAAGACTAAATTTCTCCTGGCAAAAAGCCTGGCCGATACTGACCCATAGGGTCAAGACGAGGGTGACAAAACCCTTTAAAAAGTATTTTCTTATTTTCTTAGTTCGTTTGATGAACATGATCCGGAACTGAGAGCGAATATAAAGCATCATCCCCACTGCTGAAGGTCAAACTGGCAAACTGATCGGGCAAAATACTTATAGTTGCAATCGACCTCTTGAATGATTAAATACACAAAATTAATCGATATTACGTATTGGTTAACGGAGAATTTTGGAAGGTATTTATTTTCCGATACAGAAAGTGATCTGTATTGAATATTAATAGATTAAAGAATTGAGGTACAAATAAGGTACAAAACAATATACTAATATTATGAAGAATGTCAAAACATAATTACTTTCTAAACTGGCAAGTAACTGATTAATATAAATGCTAGAACTAATTGTAATACTAAATATTATATAATTTATGCAAATTGATTTTCAATTATTATCACCTAAAATAATTGCAAACTATTTGACCTAATTATTTTGAAAACTATAAATTAGTTTTCTTTTTTTTCTCTGTATTCACAATCCAGCTTAAAGCAGGCTAAAGGAATGAGCTTTTCGAGGGCGGTTACGCGCTCATGCAACT
>JBAXXB010000398.1:0-3467 GCA_037128115.1 Bacteroidota bacterium | reverse complement strand
TACGTTGGATGGTAACAATTTCATTACCAGTAAGACTGGCTGGTAAATAATTACGGGAAAAATAAATTAAAAACCATAAAGGACCAGGACTGGAAATTCGGATACGCTCACGGTTTCGACAGGTTAATAAAATATATCAATGCTTTATTACCTAGTAATGAGGTAATTGGCCAGGCTTTGAGAGAGACCAAAGTTATGTATCCCGAAATAGCTGTCAGGGAATTGGTGGCAAATGCGTTGGTTCACCAGGATTTTTACGAAAAAGGCTCATCGCCTTTGATCGAAATTTATAGCGATCGTATTGAAATCACCAACCCAGGCATTCCGCTTATCTCCCCCGAGCGTTTTATTGACGAATACCAATCCCGGAATGAGGTTCTCTCATCGGTATTGCGGCGGCTGGGTATATGCGAGAAAAAGGGAAGCGGAATGGACAAAGTTGTATTCAATATTGAGCTGTATCAATTGCCTGCGTATGATGTGCGGGTAAAGGAGAAACACACGGTAGCAATTTTATTTGCCCATAAAATTCTAAGCGATATGGATAAGAACGAAAGAATCAGGGCTTGTTACCAGCATTGCTGTTTAAGGTATGTGATGAACGAAAAAACGACCAATCAAAGTGTAAGGGAACGGTTTAAAATTGTTGATTCAAATTATCCCATCGCTTCAAAAATAATTAAAGAAACGCTTCAATCTGATCTGATAAAAGAAGGCGAAGCAAAAAATCAATCTAACAGGTCAATAAACTATATACCTTTCTGGGCGTGAAAAAGTATGTAATGGATTCGTAATAGAAAACAGCTTTAGTTTAAAATCTTATGTAACGGCTATGTAACTGGAACGCCATTTCGAAAACCTAAATAATTGATAGTTAATGCTATATTATGTAATTGTAATGTAACTGAAAAGTGATTTACATGTAATAAAGTATGTAATGGATTCGTAACAAAAAATCGTTTCCGGCTTAAAACCTAATTTTGTGGTTATTTGACCGGCAAGATTGAATACATTGAAAAATGAAGTTAATAATTGAAAATCAGCCATCCCTTTATTTCATGGCTATTTGACTGAAACGAAAAAAATGAGTGAAATAAAAAATATACCGAAGCATTGGCAAGAAAAATGTCTGAACCATGATTCATAGGATTTTCATGATAAACATGATTCGAAACATAAACAAAATCAAGGTAATCCATTAATCAGGAAAAATCAAGGTTCAGACAATATTTGAAGAAGAAACAGAAGTAATTATTAATGAATTAAATGAGGCGTTGGCTGCATAATGGTGGAAGAAAATAGCTTACCAAAACATTGGCAAATCAAGAAATTAGTAGACGTCTGTGATGAAATTTTCGCAGGCGGTGATGTGCCAAAAAACAATTTTTCTTTGACATCTAGCGAGAGGTATCATATTCCAATTTATGCAAATGGTGAAAAAAATAAGGGCCTATATGGTTATACCAATATCCCGAGAGTGAATACTCCAAGTCTTACAATATCTGCTAGAGGGACAATTGGTTATGCCGAAGTTAGAAGCAAACCATTTTTCCCAATTGTCAGATTAATTGTATTAAAGCCAAATAAATCTTTGGATGTATTATTCTTAAAATACGTAATTGATAATTGCAATATTAAACACACAGGTTCATCGATTCCTCAATTAACTGTTCCTACAGTCAAAATTTTATCAATCCCCCTTCCACCTCTCCAAGAACAAAAACTCATCGTCTCCAAAATCGAAGAACTCCTCAGCGATTTAGATAACGGCAAACAACAACTGCTAACCTCACAACAGCAATTAAAAGTTTACCGCCAAAGTTTGTTGAAATGGGCGTTTGAAGGTAAACTTTCCGAAGAATGGCGCAAACAAAATCCATTAAATTCTTATGCAAAATTATTGAAGCTGATTCAATCTGAAAAAGAAAGGAGTTCGAAGGAAACTGGTAAAAAATTAAAAACATTAGCCCCTATTACAGATACTGAGAGGACAAATTTGCCTGAATTACCAAAAGAATGGGGTTGGGTAAAGCTAGGAGACAATGCATTTGTTACTAAACTTGCAGGTTTTGAGTTTACTAAGTATGTGCGATATAAAGATGTTGGAGATATTCCTGTTATTCGTGCGCAAAATGTTTCGAGATATTGTTTTATCCCTAGAAATTTCCTTTACGTTGATAGAGAAATCATGGAAAAGTTACCCAGATCGCGAGTTTTAGGAGGGGAAATATTAATGGTATTCGTTGGCGCTGGCCTTGGCAATGTTGGTATTGTGCCTGATAAGCAAGTTTATTTTCTTGGGCCTAATGTTGCCAAAATAGCTTTGGAAAAACAGTTTTCTAATAAGTTTATTCTACATTTTTTAACTTCAAAGTTGGGATTTGACAATGTTACAGGAATGTCGAAAGCGACTGCGCAAGGCTCGATTTCTATGGCTAACATTAGAGAAGTATCGGTTCCCTTGATTTCGATCGAAGAACAAAATTATATTGTTCAAGAATTAGAAAGCAAACTCACCGTTTGTGATAAAATAGAAGAAACCATCTGCCAAAGTTTGCTGCAAGCGGAAACATTAAGGCAGAGTATTTTAAAAAAGGCGTTTGAGGGGAAATTAGTAAGTCTGAACTATGATTCAGATGATGAATTTGACAAGCATGAAATGGGGATTGCGGCTGAAGAAGAAGTTCCGTATAAAAAGGGTTCATAAATTTCATTTAAATCACATCAATCACAGTTCAGACATTTTTACCTGAAATGAATATTCCACTTCAATCATTCGAACAATATATTGACGAAACCATCCTGAAGCGTGGTTTTCAATACTTTAAAAAAGGTTTGGTTAACGTACCCGAAGAAATCGGGCACGGCGAATACGAAGCCATAGTTGAAGGTACCGAATTGTACACGGTTCAGATCACCGTGAAGAATGATGTTATCACCGAATATGTTTGCACCTGTCCTTACGATATGGGGCCGGTTTGCAAACATGTGGTTGCTGTCATTTTTTACCTTCAGCAAAATGAGCTCAACCTGAAAGTAAAAGCGAAAAAGAATCCCGCTGAGGCAAAGAAAACGCAAAAAAAGAAAACAGTCGCCGAACAGGTCGACGACATCCTGGCGAAATTGCCGCCCGAAAGCGTAAAGGAATATCTTAAGGAACAGTGCATTAAAGACAGCTCCTTCCGCCAGCTCTTTTTGGCCCGGTTTGCTCACCTGGTAATGCCCGAATCGCAGGCATTGTATGCAAAACAAGTTCGGGCCATACTTAAATCAGCTACCAACCGCGGTGGATATATCGAATATTCCAGTACAAGGTATGTTGGTAAAGCTGTATACGAATTGGTTCTAACGGCTGCCACCCAGATCGAAATGTCGAATTACCGGACTGCCATGTATATTGCCTGTGCGGTAATGGAAGAAATGACCGGAGCCCTGCAATATGCCGACGACAGCAACGGCGATATTGG
>JBAXXB010000397.1:0-3506 GCA_037128115.1 Bacteroidota bacterium | reverse complement strand
ATTACACCCATTTCACCTCACCTATACGCCGGTATCCCGACCTGATGGTCCATCGGCTCCTTCAGTGGTACCTCGATGATAAGCCGAGTGCATCACAGGAAGAATATGACGAAAAATGCAAACATTCGTCCGACATGGAACGCAAAGCCATGGAAGCCGAACGTGCCAGCGTAAAATACAAACAGGCTGAATACCTTATGGACAGGATAGGGGAGGAGTTCGATGGTTTGATTTCGGGTGTAAGCAAATGGGGCATTTTTGTCGAGCTCACTGAAAGCAAATGCGAAGGCATGGTATCGCTCAGGCTGATGAACGATGACTTCTATTACCTGGATGAAGAAAACTACCGTATCATCGGGCAGCGATGGGGTAAAATTTACCGTTTGGGCGATAAGATAAGAATCAAAGTCAAAAAGATTGATCTGCAGAAAAAGCAAATGGATTTTGATTTAGTGAGGTAAGGCTTAGCATTCACGGGGTGACCTGATTCACCCCGTGAATACACCGTTTATTCGAATGGCAGTGAGGGTATCACGTTTAGTGAAGATCATTTCATTTTTCGGATATCATCAATTCCAAATCATTCATCCTACGTATATAGCCTTTGCCAATTATCAATTTTTTATTGCTTTATGACCTGGCGATTTTTTATGTAAGTTTGACTTCAACTTTCAATAAGTTTAATGTTCATTAATTTCCAAGCCATGGAATACCATTACACTGACGGGGGCACTAATTTTGGCCCATTTTCTCTTGAACAGTTAAAGCAGCAGCCTATCAACCGAAACACACTAATCTGGTATACAGGTCTTCCTGCATGGAAGCCTGCTTACGAAATCCCGGAATTAGCTTCCTGGTTTGGTGTTCCACCTGCTCAAGGACCTCCACCTGTAAACCAACCTTACGCACCTTCGCCTGCACAACGACAGGCTGTACCTAAAAGCTGGTTGTTAGAATCCATACTCGTAACTATATTCTGCTGCCTGCCTTTCGGAATTGCAGGCATCGTATTCGCTTCAAGAGTTGAATCTAAATTCTATTCAGGCGATGTAAATAGCGCTCTGCAGGCATCGCAGGAAGCCGGGAAATGGACCAAGATAGGTTTTGGGATAGGCATAGCTACCCTGGTTATATACCTCATTATGGTTTTTGCTTTCGGTATAGGAGGGCTTACTTCTCTCTATAATGGTAATCGTTTCTAAAAGCTACAAATTCCTGCCAGGATTTTTGTTTTTTGCTGTGCTTATTGTCCTATATTACCTGTTTGATCCGGTGGGGCAGATATGGTTTCCAAAATGCCCTTTTTACTTGCTCACAGGATATAAATGCCCCGGATGTGGTTCGCAAAGAGCTGTACATTATTTGCTACACTTCAATATTGCGGATGCATTCAGGCAGAATGCGTTGCTGGTAGTTTCGCTACCCTATATCACTCTGGCATTCCTGTTTGATTATGCAGGGTTAAAGGTGCGATGGCCTGAAGCCAGGAAATTTTTATTTGGCTTTAACGCGATACTAATCCTTCTGGTTATCGTTATTAGTTGGTGGGTGATCAGGAATTTATAGCCTACCGGGAACTTCACTTAAAGTGGACACTTTATTTTGCGGAAAAGATCATCCTAATTTTTTTTTGCAATCAGCTTCAAAAAATAATATATTTGCTACTCTGCAAATTATTCTTCTTTTGCTTTTGATGGAATTACATGATCTATACAAACCATAATCATTAACCACAAAACAAAACGCGTATGAAATTCTGTCCGAATTGCGGAGCAGAGCTGAAACCGGAAGCTAAATTCTGTGCAGCCTGCGGAACATCCATTTATTCAGCAGCACCTCTACCGGTACAAACGGCTCCTCCGCCACCAGTACAATCAGCGCCTCCACCACCCATATACCAACAACCTCAGCCGGCATACCAGCGGCAGGAACCAGTGTATGAGCAAGCCAGAGAAGCGTCAAATGCCTTTAAGGAAGCAGTGACAGGAAATACCAACCTGGTGCAGCGTGTGATTAATATCCTTGTCAAGCCGAAGCAGGAATGGGAAGTAATTGCAGCTGAACAGCCAAATCCGATGAAACTTATCGGAGGTTATGCCTTGATATTAGCACTTATACCTGCACTTTCCGCATTTATTAAGTACGGTGTCATTGGCGTTTCATTCATGGGGTATAGTTCACGGAGTATAGCCTCAGGCATACAGACTGGTCTTGTTCAATTGTTTACGGCAGTTGTAGGCGTTTACCTCCTGGCTTGGGTCATCGATATGCTTGCACCCTCTTTTGATTCAGAAAAAAACTTCGGCCGCTCACTTCAGTTAGCCGTGTATGCTTCAACACCACAATGGGTTGCCGGAATTCTCCTGCTTCTGTCCACAAGCCTAAGCATTCTGATCATGTTAATCGGCCTGTACTCTATATACCTGATTGCTGTCGGAATGCCTGTATTGAAAAGAACGCCAAAACAAAGTGTAGTCGGTTATACAGTTTTAATCATTATCTCCCTGATAATAATTGGCGCCATACTGGCTTTCGCATTTGCTGCTATTCTGGGACTGATCTTTGCAGGATTCACTCTCTAAACAATATTTTAATCCCCATAAGGTATTAACCCCATGTGAACCGTTTTTCTTCTTTACGTATGTAACAAAAGGTAAAACAGGCTTGAAAGCAGCTAATTATTATAAAACTTCATTGTTATGAAATTCTGCCCCCAATGCGGAACCACATTTGAGCCCGGAGCCCGTTTCTGCCTGGAATGCGGTTTCGATAAATCATCGGTTGAACCGGAACCTGCTCCCGTAGAAACACCCCCATCAGAACCTGCAAAAGCCCAGGGCTGCCCTCAATGCGGAGGCGCACTGGATCCCGCCGATCGGTTCTGCCAGGAATGCGGTTTCGACACAATCAATATCAAATATTCCAGGCCGGAAGTAGCACAACCGCTGCCGCTCCCTGTAGAAGAAAACATTATAAGCCCACCACCCACTCCTGTCGAACCGGTCTTCTCTACAGCAGCTAATCAGTTCTGTCAACAGTGTGGAACGATTATGGCAGCTGGCGAACGTTTCTGCTCCGGCTGCGGATTTGATACAAAAGCCGACCCGGCAAAACCCGTACCTATGGAACAGCCTGCTGTTATGCCCCGGCCTGAGCCAAGAGCAATTCCCCCGGTTAATCCGCCCACAGCCCCTCAGCCAGCTCGTACCCAGGCATCCTCGTATGCACAGGTTTCTCAGCCGCCGCCCATACAGAAAAAAAGCAGGAAAAGCTGGTTAAGTATAGTATTGATAGTGGCCGGACTTGCCATCCTCGGTGCCGGGGGCTGGTATGGTTATAACCGTTTTATTGCCAAACCGGTAACAGAGACAGCCTTGCCTGAACCCATTACCCCGGCAGAACAGCCTGTATCACAGCCGGCTGCTCCCGATGTAAATAGTGAACAGGCTACTGAACCCGAGGCTGCCCCTGCTAAGCAAGCTTCGTCCGATAAGAAACCTCTGAGT
>JBAXXB010000396.1:0-3508 GCA_037128115.1 Bacteroidota bacterium | reverse complement strand
ATCGCTGTATTTGGAGCGATCGCAGGTATGCGCTATAAATGAAGCAGGTGTGGCATGCGTAATAGCTGATGTGGACACTAATCCGGTGGAAAGTCCCCTTTGCCCGGCCATTTCCAGGATCGATGTCACAGGCTTACCTTTGGTGTCGACTCCTATGCTGAAATTATTGGTTTTAACCCCGCAAGCCAGGGCTGTTCCGCCGGCACCCGAATCCGTAATATAATCGTTGGCCGAAAATGTAGTCACAAAACCGCTGACAGGCATACCCGTCATATTCATCAGTCCTTTTTTAGCCGTATAGCCGGCATAAACCTGCGACGTTCCCATACCGTCACCAATCATGAAGATGATATTTTTTGGGTGCTTAGGCCTGGCTTTTTTGTCACCCGGCCTACCGGCCAAAAGTGACGGAGCAAGTGCAATAATTAGTAAAAACACCAGCAGTAGTCGTCTCATTTTAAAATTTATCTGCTAACAAAAGTAGTCAAAAGGCACAACACAAAAGTAACGGTAAAAACAATCCGGACGGAATCTCTCGACTCCGTCCGGATTAAAGTTCATAAAGCGTAAGCCCCGAAAAATTATTTCTGAATATTCGGCAACTCGAGTCCGTAACCCTTTTTCTTATCTTCAATTTTAAGAAGATATGCGAATATCATGGCCAGTACCCCAAACCCGGTGAATATCATCATCGGCAGAGTATAATTATAGGTGTTTACCGAAACCCCGTCGCGCATCACCTGTCCGGTGACACAATATTTGTCCAGCACCCAGCCTATTAAAGCAGGAACGCCCATAAGACCCCAGTTCTGTACCCAGAAAATCAATGCATATGCAGTACCCAATTGTTTTTCAGGAATGATTTTTGGCACCGAAGGCCACATTGCTGAAGGAACGAGTGAAAAGCCAACACCTAAAGAAAGGATTAAAACTATAGCAATAAGCCAGTGATTTAAGAAAGGAACAGCGAACAAAGCATGAACCAGGATAAGTATACCAGAACCAATCATCATAATGGTAGCACCTTTACCCTTGCGGTCGTATAAACTCCCGAACAGTGGGGTGAGAAGTATAGTTCCGAAAGGCAGCATCGAAGGTATGGTACCGGCAAGGTCTTCGCTGATACCAAATTTATTAACCATCAGGTCGGAAGCGTATTTAAGGAAAGGGAAAACCGCTGAATAGAACAAAACACAAAGGAAAGCGATGTACCACCAGCCCTTGTTTGTAATGATCATCACGATATCGGATAGTTTGAAGGCTTCTTCGTCGGCTACCGGGTTGTTGGCTTCCACTTCGGAAGCATCCAGTTTTTTGTCCATAAAAATATAGAGCACGAATGAAAGAAGTCCAATGCAAAGCAGGATCAAACCTAATAAGATAGGGCGTGATACATCCACCATGCCTGTTGCTTTCGCGATAGGAACGGAGGTAGCCAGCGCAAGAGCAGTTCCCAACCTGGCAGTTGCCATTTCGAGTCCCATAGCGAGAGCTAACTCTTTACCTTTGAACCATTTATAAATAATTTTAGATACGGTAATACCCGCTACTTCTACACCAACTGCAAAGATTGCAAATCCAAGCCCGGCTAATAATACCTGGGCTTTAACATCGAACCACAAAGGGTGCCAGATGATACCATCAAGGGTATGGGTTTGAACTGCCCAGTATTTTACCGCGGTACCACAAACCATCACGATGGCAGCCATGAGACCCGTAAAACGAACACCCATTTTGTCGAGAATGATCCCGCCAACGATAAGCATACCCAGGAATACATTAAACCAGCCGTAACCGCTGTTAAAGAATCCAAAATCAGAGCTATCCCAGCCTAAACGTCCTTCCAGAAGTCCTTTTAAAGGTGCAATTACATCAGTAAGATAATAGCCTGTAAGCATTGTAAAAGCTACGACTGCCAAAGCCGACCACCTGGCGACTTTCGAGTCTCGTAACGTGTGTTTTAGAGTGCTGGTCATGTTTTTGTTTTATGATTATGTTTAATGAGAATTTGTATTCTTATTTATGACATTGCAAAAATCGACTTTTTCCTTGAAAATCAAAAATAATATTTGCGGTGCTAAATCCCTGATCAAAAGCAAGGTTTCTCAACTCATTACCGAAGATTTCATTAATTTCAAACCACAAACTGCCTGTTTCCGCCAATTTATTTTTTGCAAAATCCATGATTGCCCGGTAAAACACCAAAGGTTCGTTATCCGGGACAAATAGCGCGGCATGTGGCTCATGATCAAGCACATTCGGCAGCATATACTGCATCTCAGAAAGAGTAACGTAGGGTGGATTGCTTACTATCAGGTCGCAGTAGGGCAAAGCCGGCCATTGGGCTGGATCAAGGATATCTGCCTGGGCAAAATTAACGGCAACCTGGTTTCGTGCTGCGTTACCTGCAGCCACTTCCAATGCACTTTCCGAAATATCTATCGCAGTCACTTGTGCCCCTGGCAGGTTTCGTTTCAGTGCTATGGCAATGCAACCGCTACCGGTTCCTATATCAAGTATTCTCAAGCCACTAGCCTGGCCGGGGATGGCATACGCTTTCAGGACCAAACTTACCAGTTCTTCCGTTTCGGGACGGGGAATCAATACTGACGGATTTACATCAAACTCCAGATCCATGAAGTACGCCTTGCCAAGCACATATTGTAAAGGAAACTGTTGTAATAAACCGGCGACGGCCGCTTGTATGGCTGGAATATTGTCTTCCGGTACCTGCCGGGACCCGGCAAGCACTCTTTTTGCCGGGCTGAGACCGAGGTAATGTTCAAAAACGCGGTCGGCCATGGCCCGCGCTTCTTCTCCGGAATATAAATCCTTCAGATTCAGAACAATACTTCTGTACAGACCATTAAATGAATTATTCATAATCCTGAAATCGGTTCCAAACTGTATGGCAAAGATATCCCGAATTAAAAATAAACTAGATAAAAAATTGCTTTACAGTTTTAAAAATTGCTTTAAATACACTATTTTTGATAAAATTTAGTAATTAAACCTACCCGTTATGAAGCATCTCTTGTTTTTATCGCTACTGCTTTTTATAACAACCCTTACGCCCAGGGCACAGGAATTCCTCCCATTTGCTTCAAGCAATTATGCGGGGGTCACCGGTATACATCTTCAACCTGCTTCGATTGCCGACAGCCGGTATAAGTTTGACCTGGCTCTGTTTTCGACCAGTGTTTCGCTGTATAATAACGACTATAAGTTTGACCCCTATGTGTTATGGCACCCGGATGTATTCAAAATTGCGGCTAACCTTGAACCTTATGTGAGCAGGAATACAAGCAATGTCCCAAAATCAGCATCCATAGGCCTTAGGCAGGACCTTTTCAGCTTTATGGTCACCTTATCTGATAAAGATGCCATAGCATTCACCCCTTCAATCCGCTCCATGATCAACGTGGATAATGTGAATGAAGAACTTGCGCTTCTTCTCGACAATGGATTTAATTATCCTGAGCTGTGGAAAAAAGATTTAAAGAATGCC
>JBAXXB010000395.1:0-3548 GCA_037128115.1 Bacteroidota bacterium | reverse complement strand
TTCTACCCTTAGCGGTGGCCTGGTTGCTGCTTCTACCCTATTTCTGGCCAATTATATATTAAAATACCTGCAGTTTCGATATCCTCAGTTTGGAAAAGTAGTTCAAGGCGACGCTACCATGCTAATTTATAAAGGAAAGATCCTGGAATCGCATATGAAAAAAGCAAAAATAAGTAAAGCGGAATTATTGGAAGCGGTTCGTGAACATGGTGTTAAAACTGTAACAGAGGTGGATCTGGCAATTATGGAAGTGGACGGAAGTATAAGTGTGCTATCGTAAGCCATCGGGCATGAGCATATTTTCTCACTGCCAACAGCCACCTACCTTTGCTGCAAAAAAGGTATGACCTCATCAGAGAAAAGGGAATCGATGTATGAACTGGTACGCCAGTGGAAAAATAGCGGACTTAGCCAGGCAAAGTATGCAGAGCAACACAGTCTCACGCTTGTTAAGTTTCGTTATTGGATCAAAAGGCTAAACGAACCGGCAGATAATGAATCTGGGTTTGTTCAGCTAAATGGTTTTTCATCTCAAAGTATAAGCCTGCGTTATCCAAATGGCGTTGAACTCTTGTTGCCTGCCCAAACTCCGGTGAATGTTCTCAATGGTTTAATCCATTACCCGGCCCGATGTTCTCAATAACCTCGGCCCGGTATTTTCTGTACCGGGAAGTAACTGATATACGAAAAGGTTTCGATGGCCTGAGTGGTTTGGTAAGCGGACAACTGGGCCAGAACCCGATGAGCGGCGATGTGTTTATTTTTGTTAACCGCCAGCGTAACCGCATCAAATTGCTGCGCTGGGAAGCAGGCGGATTTGTGTTGTTTTATAAACGGCTTGAGAAGGGAACGTTTGAAGTTCCGATGTCTTCAAAAACAGGCAAAGAACTGAGCCTTGATTACGGAGAACTGGCTATGTTAATCACTGGTATTTCGATGAGAAATACAAAGAAACGGAAGCGTTTTTTATAACAAAATGGTGTTGATAAAACGCTGTGAATCTTTGCTATACCAAGCCTTTTATGAGGTATCTTTGATTCATGGCAAGCGAAGAAACAGTAGTAATCCCAACGACAGAATACGAGCAACTGCTTTCGCAGAAATCGCGGATTTCTGTTTTGGAACATCAGCTTGCCGAATTGAAAAGGCTTATTTTCGGTGCTAAAAGTGAGCGGTTTATTCCTGCTTCAGATATGGCCACCGGCAATCTTTTTGAAATACCTGAGGATGAATCTGTTCAAAAACAGGTGGAAGAAATTTCATATACCCGCAAAAAAGCTGAGGGAAAGAAACATCCCTTGCGTATGGAACTTCCCGCACACCTGCCCCGTCATGAAGAAGTTATCGAACCGGAAAATCTTCCCGAAGGCGCTATAAAGATAGGTGAGGCTATTACAGAAATACTCGATTACCAACCGCCAACACTTCATGTACGCCGCATCATCCGCCCCAAATACATCATCAGTTCAACAGACGAACAAACTAAAATCGTTATTGCTGCACTTCCCACACTGCCTATCCCCAAAGGGAATGCCGGCGCGGGTTTGCTGTCTTACATACTGACTAGCAAATTTGTAGACCATCTTCCTTTCTACCGTCAGGCTCAGATGTTCAAACGACAGAATATAACCATAGCAGAATCCACTATTAACGGTTGGTTTAATGCTTCCTGCCATCTGCTAAAGCCTTTATATCAGGTGTTGCTGGAAATAACCGTTGCCTCCAGGTACCTGATGGCCGATGAAACCCACATATCCGTTTTAACAAAAGATAAGCCCGGTGCAACCCACAAGGGATATTACTGGGTATATTATGATCCTGTCAATAAATTAGCCTTGTTCGATTACCAGAAAAGCCGGGGGCAAGAGGGTCCAAACGGCATGCTTGAGGCATTTGACGGACATCTGCAAACCGATGGCTATGTGGCATACACAAGCCTGAAAAATAAGAATATTATTCTTCTGGCATGCATGGCGCATGCCCGGCGCAAGTTTGAACACGCCAAGGATAATGATCGTGTAAGAGCCGAGCATGCCTTAGTCCTGTTCCATCAACTGTACCAGATAGAATCAGACATACGGGAACAACTATTATCACCGGATGAAATCAAGGCTATACGCATGAAACGGGCTCTGCCGGTCTTGCTGGAAATGGAAGCATGGCTCAAAAAAGAAATCTATCTTGTATTGCCAAAAAGTGCTATCGGCATGGCCTTTTCCTACACACTGAATTTATGGCCACGCCTGGTGCGCTACATTGAAGATGGCCATTTTCTTATCGACAATAACCTGATCGAAAACAGCATACGTCCCGTTGCCCTGGGCCGAAAGAATTATCTCTTTGCCGGCTCACACGAAGCCGCAGAACAAGCGGCTATCCTATATTCAATGCTTGCCACCTGCAAAATAAACAATGTTGAACCATTCGCATGGTTGAAACACACCCTTGATGTGATTCAGGATTGGCCCGCCGATAAGTTAAAGGATTTGCTTCCCGGCACTGCTAAGCCCAATTATTGAAGAATGCAAGATGTCCGTGCCCGGCCCGATACTTTTTAGTACTCCTGCTTATAAAACAGGCAAATATTCCATGATTCAGGATATAATAATCAACGAGGCTATATTGGGCCAGATTGAAGTCTGTTACCCTATTGATCTGTTGCCCGCAACCGATCAACTATTTCTGCCTGAAGAATCCAGCCTGTTATTTTCAATTGCAGTAAAGTTGGGCAATTACATCGAAAAGAAAGAAAAAGAGCTGGCGCTAAAGTCTAGTGAAGAAAAATATAAAGATTTGATCGAAAACATTAGCGATGTTATTTACACTACTGATAATCAAGGAAATATTATATTCATTAGTCCTTCAATTACAAAGTTGCTCGGTTATAGGCCTGAAGATATTATGGGCAAGAATTTTTCCGACTTTACCGGAGAAACCATTGATCATTTGAAAAAAAGATTTGAAAATATCAAGGATGTATCTGGATTACATAGTGAATATCAAATCTTGTCAGTAACCGGAGAACCCAATTGGATCAGGTTTTCATCAATGGCTATATTCAAAGAGGGTCAGTTTATTGGCGTTACCGGAACCCTGGTCGATATCACCGAAAAGAAGCTGATCGAACTGGAACTTCAAAAAAGCGAATCACTTTACCGCAATTTGGTTGAATCTATTAATGATATCGTATACGATATTACCATGGATGGCACAATCAACTATGTAAGCCCTGCAATCGAAAGATTATTCAATCTTAAGGCTGAAAGCCTTATTGGACAGAATTTCTTCGGTTTTGTACACCCGGAAGATCAATCATTTTTGCTTGACATTTTCCAAAATAATCGCTTCGTTGATCATAAGGACATCGAATACCGCTGCCTTACGGTATCAGGTGAAATGGTATGGGTTCAGGCATCAGCCCGTAATGTCTATGAAGAAGATCAACTGGTTGGAAGAACAGGCATTTTACACGACATTACCGAGCGAAAGCTTACCGAAGAAAAATTGCGCAAAAGTGAAGAGCAATACCGTAAACTTGTTGAATCCAT
>JBAXXB010000394.1:0-3563 GCA_037128115.1 Bacteroidota bacterium | reverse complement strand
CCTGCATTTCGGAGGGGAGTTATGAAAAGGGGCGGGAAGCTGGCCGGGTACCGGTCACGATACTCCCCGCTTTCCTTTTCACCTCACCAGGCCTATAAAAGTCCATCGGCGGCGGGTCGGGTCGCACCGCTGCGTTGCCCGGCCAATATTTTATTTTTTTTAATCATCATTACAGGTGCATATGGGCCAGTACAGATAAATTTGCAAATATGTCTGCCCTGTCTTTTTATCCTTCTTTCTTTTTGCGCCAATAGTCGAGAGTTTGCGCCACGGCACTAAGAATTGCTCTTGATCTACAGAAACAAGCCCGCACACACATTCGTCAATTTGCTGAATTACTTTTACCGTTGTTGCACTCATTTTGTAATTTGTTTGGCAGTTGGTTCCGGTGTGATCCGGCAATTATTTACTTATCTTTTTTATGCATGCGATACAGCAGGCCAGCGGCGGCAAACCAACCTAAAGCGGCTGTAATATCGCGGGTGTAAATTGATCGGGCTATGCTGACAATGCAAAACAGGGCTAGTATAAAATAGAAATCGAATTTCATAATCAGGCGTTTAAGTAGCGGTCAATTTCAGTCATGGGAATACTCATGCCGTCCGTAGTGGTTCGGATGCGTCCCTGATCAATCATTTTAGTTACGGTGGATTTGCTTTTTCCTAAAAGTGCGGCGGCCCTGGATTTGTTAACCGATGCCGGGCGGCCCTGTGAGGCTGTGAACTGTGCAAGTGCCTGATCGGCGGCCTGCTTTGCGACCTGCCGTAAATCGGCAAAGTATTGTTCCCTGGTTAAAACTATTATTTCGCTCATGGCCTATTTGTTTGAAAAGAAAAAGTCCTGGTGCTGCAATTCGACCGACTGAACAAAACCAAGCATGGTGTAAAATTCGCTCCTGGTTATTCCGGTGTAATCCATATAAAATTCATAGTCCTTTTTATCCATCACTATTACGGCTACAGCGCAATCTGGTGCAAGTGCAACCATTTGCCGGCGCAAATCGGCCAGCTTTAAAGCGACCTTATCCATTTCGGCATGTTTAGCCCGGCGGGCTTCGCACATTTCGCAATGGCAAACCGGTTTATTCATATCTTTATCAAACTTAAAATCATGCATGGGATGAAAAATTTAAAGGTTTATCCGTACGATCGTGTCTATTGCCCTGATAGGCAAAATATCAAACCTTACAGGAGATATGTTTATACTCACTCCGACTGCCAGTACTGCAAGTATTTTGTTTCAACTGAGTACGATGCTGACGGTTCCGGCTCCAAGGATTATATAGCCTGCTCATTTGATTGTTAATTATCGTTACGGCTCAATCTGTTTAGTAGGAATCCAACTATAACTCCAAGCATAATTATTGCAAGTGATCCAGGTGTGTCTATTTGTGGCATGGCCTAAAGGTTTTTATTCCAGTTGCGGATTATGCCTGCTACCAGCGCGGGCAACAAAATAATAAGTACGGCAAGTATTATGTGTTCTTGTGACATGGTGAGAAGGTTTAAAAAATCACTGTCTTTCCAGTGTGCCAGTCCTTATGCAATTGGCCCGAAAATGTACTGATAGCAGGCCGCGAAGGCGAACATTGCATATTTAGCTTCAGACAGGAAACTTTTTTATGTCGCGGCACGGTTGAAAAGATATTTTTAACGGTTCTATTCAAAATAATAACTACAGTTTTTTACCAGCTTTAAATCATCCTGTGAACGCGGGAAAGCGTCGCAATTCATTGGCCTGAACCTATGTATTTTACAATGGTATCCTTTTAGGATTGGGCATACATAGTTAAGTTTACAACAGGCGGCGCCTGGCTGGCCGTCCAGAGTTTCACAGCGCAAAGCGTTGCAGAAACCTTTTCTTTTTTGTGGTGCCGGTAATAATGCATTAATCCAGCGTCCTAACTTGGTACTGTTATTCATAATCGTGAATTATCGGGATGCAAGTTTGTTTTTCCGAATTTTCAGGCAGTTGTACACGGTTTTTTCGCCTACAAAAAACTTATCTGCTATACGGCGGATAATTACCTTACGGTCTATTTCCTGTGCTACCAGCTCAGTGTACATGGTTTTCATTTGCGCGGTACGCTCAATCAATCGCTTGCTTACCTGTTTTTTATGCCCCTTTATCATAATTTTAGAATTTATGTCTTATATTTATAATGCAAATGTATAATATAATTCAACACTAATACAAAATAATTCTACACTATTTTGAAAATAATTCCACACATCTATCTAACGACTTATTAATTAACTAATTAACTTAACGTCATGGAAAGAAAAATCGGAGAAATCATTGAAGAACATGTAAGGCTTTCTAAAATAGACATAGTAGAGTTTGCAAGAGCTATAAATAAAGAGAGAAGTAATGTCTATAATATTTTCAAAAGGGAAAGTATTGATACAGACCTGTTGAAAAAAATCGGACAAGTATTAAAATATGATTTCTTTCAAGATTTTTTGGAAGATGATACAATTCAGAAAATAAAAGTCTCAGAAACTGTAAAAAAAGCAAAAGTTCTGATAGAGATTGAAATAAGCGAAGATGAAAAAATGAGAATTGGTTTTGAAAAGAAAATTTTAGAAATTTTAAATAAATAGCATATGGCAAAATTTTCAATCCGTATCATAAATAAAAAATTGATTTATTTATCACAAAAAAAATTGGATGGTAAGATTAGTGTAAAGGAGGAAAAAGAATACAATGCAATGCTTTTTAATAAAAACTTGCAAAATAGCGAACTGCGGGAAATGATTTTAAAGAATGGTAAAAAAGGCACATTACATCTTTTATCAGGCAAATTAAGTGAAAAGGATAAAAGAATATTCTATATCGGGTTTTTCTTCTTAATCCTTTTACTTGCTTATCACTTTGAAATTAAAAAGGATCAAACAAAAAAATAAAATTCAATGAATTACGGAAAGAGTATAATTATCTTAGAAAAAGAAGCATTTATATTCTGGGATACAAACGCCTGCGTTACGTATGCATCAAAATTCGTTGATTTTGATGTTTTCCCAGAAGAACTCAGAAAAAGCATTAGAAGCGATATTTCAAACAGAGTCGAATTATCTAAAAATCACAAAATACTAGTTGGCGATGAAACTTTAATAAAAATTGTTGCAGAAAAAATTTATCAAAACTATTCTTCAGTTGGGATAACTTCTACTAATTATCTAGCATTTTGTGATGACAACCATTGCATAAAAGCCATTTTTGTTGATAAAATTTTGGATGGCTGGATTCTAGCTAAAGAAACAATTCGAAAAATGCCAAATAAAGCAAAAATGAAGAAAATTATTAACCTTGCGACCTAAAATGACTGTATCTAATGCAGTCTAAAAATATGAAAACATATAGTAAAAACATTCAAAAGTCAATAGTTAAAAATGTGCCTGGGTTCGAATCCGCGCACTCCGCTTTTGCATGTTTTTCGCAATGCGTAAAAAAAATGATAGCCGAAAACCGCACCAGATAAGGAAAAGCGGAGGAAAGATGGGGTTTTCCTATCTCTCCGCCAATATCAAAGCAAAAAATGAAAAAACCACCTATAAAGGCTC
>JBAXXB010000393.1:0-3566 GCA_037128115.1 Bacteroidota bacterium | reverse complement strand
CTTTTAATGAATACATTTGACCAATTGGGCCTTCAGGAAAACATCCTGAAAGCAATCAAAGAACTGGGGTTCGAAAACCCCATGCCCGTGCAGGAGGCCGTTATCCCGCGAATAATTGAAAACAACACCGACATTGTTGCCCTGGCACAAACAGGAACAGGAAAAACCGCAGCTTTTGGATTACCGCTGCTTCAGCTTATCGATCCTGACAACAAAAAAACACAGGCACTCATTCTGAGCCCTACACGTGAATTGTGTATGCAGATAGCAAGCGACCTGGATTCTTACTCAAAATATATGCCTAATATTAAAGTTACTGCTGTTTACGGCGGTGCAAGTATTGAGGCACAAGCAAAACAGCTGAGAGCCGGCACGCAGATCATCGCCGCCACCCCGGGCCGTATGCTCGACATGATCATGCGTAAATACGCTGACCTGTCGGAAGTACGTTTCCTGGTTCTCGATGAGGCTGACGAAATGCTGGATATGGGTTTTGAGGAAGATGTTCAATCAATTATTGAAAGTACTCCCAAAGACCGCCACACATTCCTTTTCTCGGCTACCATGCCGACGGATGTTGAAAAAATTGCCCGGCGGTACATGAAGAACCCTGAAACATTAAGTATGGGTCAACGCAACATTGGTGCAACCAATGTGAAACACATGTATTATCTTACCCATGCCCGGGACCGCTACACGGTTCTGAAGCGTGTTGCCGATTTTCATCCTGAGATGTATGCCATTATTTTTTGCCGTACACGCCAGGAAACACAGGAAATTGCAGACTCACTCATCCGCGACGGTTACGATGCTGATGCACTGCATGGCGATTTATCGCAATCGCAGCGTGATCATGTGATGAAGAAATTCCGCGAAAAACACCTTAACATGCTTGTGGCTACCGATGTAGCTGCACGTGGTATTGATGTGAGCGACCTTACTCATGTTATCAACTACCAGTTGCCCGACGATAGCGATAACTACATTCACCGCAGTGGTCGTACAGGCCGTGCAGGCAAAGATGGAGTAAGTATTTCCATCATCAATATGAAGGAAAAAGGCCGTATCAAGATGCTCGAAAGGCAGATTGGCAAGCCTTTCAGTGCAGGTAAAATTCCTTTGGGACGCCAGGTTTGTGAAAAACAGCTGTACCACCTGATCGACCGTATGGAAAATGTGAATGTAATTGAAGACGAAATCAATGATTTCCTTCCTGTCATTTACAAGAAACTGGACGCGATGAGCAAAGAAGAAATTATCAAACGCTTTGTTTCCATTGAGTTCAATAGTTTCCTCGAATATTACCGTGATGCTAAAGATCTGAATGTTGACGAATCGCGTGAGCGTGGCGATCGTTCGGAGAGTGGTTCATTTACCAGGCTTTTCATGAGTATAGGCCGCAAGGATGGATTGACAGTACCAAAGCTTTTGGGCATGGTCAACGAATTTACCAATAGCCGGGATTTAAAAGTCGGCAGGGTTGAGTTGGGCGACACTTTTACTTTTATAGAAGTAGATACCAAGTATCTGCCTTTATTTATGGCTTCATTCAATGGCCAAACTATGAATGAAAGGCCTATTAAAGTAGATGTTGCCGAAGATCAGACTTCCTCGGAACGACCAGGTCGTTCCTCGTATGGAGGAGGAAGAGGCGGAGATCGTGGCGGAGATCGCGGAGGTTACAGAGGCGGACGCAGCGGAGGTGGTGATCGTGGTGGTTATGGAGGAGGAGATCGCGGCGGCTCAGGCGGCGGCGGTTACAAAAAGAGTTATGGCTCAGGTAGCGACAGGCCAGCCTACAAAAGTGGCGGAGACCGCAGATCCGATTCAAGCCGCTCCGCAACCCGTCCGGATTCGGACAGGGGTGGCAGCAGGCCTTCGGGCGGAGAACCCTGGTACAAGGAACAAGCTGGGAAACCCGGGAAAAAGAAGAGGTTCTAGGAAACTGGAATCTTGAAAAAAGATAGCTTTAAATAAAAAAACGCCTCACTTTGGGGCGTTTTTTTATTTCTCCCGATAGTAATAACGTTCATTTTATTTCTTCATTATTCCCTCGCTCCAAGCCAGCGCTCAGCTTCGATGGCAGCCATACATCCGGTACCGGCTGCAGTGACGGCCTGGCGGAAAACATGATCCTGCACATCGCCTGCAGCAAATACACCCTCGATATTGGTACGTGTACTGCCAGGAATGGTTTTAATATAGCCTTGTTCATCCAGGTCAATTTGACCTTTAAATATCTCGGTGTTGGGTGAATGACCTATTGCAACAAAAAATCCCTGTATGGCAATTTCCCTGAGCTCACCGGTTTTGGAATCCCGCAGCCTTGCGCCTGTAACAACCTTGTCGTCGCCGGTAATTTCTTCCGGCAAAGCATTCCAGATGATTTCAATATTGGGCGTATTCATCACCCTGTGCTGCATGGCTTTGGATGCACGCAGTTCGTCGCGGCGAACGATAAGATAAACCTTACGTCCGAGTTTAGCCAGGTAAGAGGCTTCTTCACAAGCCGTGTCACCACCGCCGACGACAGCAATATCCATGCCCCGGAAAAAGAACCCGTCGCAGGTGGCACATGCCGAAACACCATGCCCGTTATAGCGTTTTTCTGATTCCAGTCCAAGCCAGCGCGCCGTTGCACCGGTAGCTATGATTATGGTTTCAGCTTCAATGGTTTTGCCATCATCGGTTATTGCCTTGAATGGATATTGTTGAAAATCAACTTTATCGATGATTCCAAACCTGATATCTGCTCCAAAACGCTCAGCCTGGTGCTGGAGATCGTCCATCATTTCTGGTCCTGTGACTCCTTTAGGGTAGCCGGGGAAATTATCCACTTCGGTGGTGGTAGTAAGCTGACCTCCCATTTGAAGACCGGTATAAACTACAGGTTTCAGGTCACCGCGGGAAGCATATATGGCAGCAGTATAACCGGCAGGGCCGGAACCTATTATAAGGCATTCAACTTTTTCGTTTTCGGTTGATGACATGACAGATTTTTAAATTAAGTTGACAAAAGTATCGTATTCCAAAGGCAAGGCATAAATTGTACCACGTTTAAAAAAATCACAAGTCTCATCTGAAAAGGTGACATGATGTGACAGATTGGCTGAAGTATGTTGCTGAATCCATTCAACCCGGGAATATGCCGTAAACGGGTTTGCCCGGGATGTCTTGCGAAAGTATTTATAATGCATGATCCAGTATCCAATGTTCAAATAAGGCAAACAGCTCGTTAGGGTTTATGGGTTTTGAAAGATAGTCATTCATGCCCGCACTCATACACTTTTCACGATCGCCTTTCATGGCATTGGCTGTCATGGCTATGATAGGGAGCTTTTTCATTTGAAATTCCTCCCTGATCAGCCGGGTAGCTGTCAAACCATCCATCACGGGCATTTGCACATCCATCAAAACCAGGCTGTAAGAATTGCTCCTGACAGCATGCACAGCTTCTGAACCATCGGAAACAATATCCATCACCAAATTTGTTTTTTGGATCAATGCTGAAATAATGCGCTGGTTGATAATATTGTCTTCGGCAAGCAATATACGGGTATCAGCCT
>JBAXXB010000392.1:0-3603 GCA_037128115.1 Bacteroidota bacterium | reverse complement strand
CGCACCTCATTGAAGCAGAACAAATCGGGCAACTCAACACCCTGTATAATAAGCAATACCCGGCTGAACTCAGGCGCCTGTCGATGGATAACCCGTCATTGTATTTCAGGCTTAAAGCATATTTCAATGAAGCAGACCACAAACCTGATTCGGCCTATTATTACCTGGTAAAGGCGGAACAATTGCTGCAAACGGATCCTAATAAAATTATGCAGTCCAATTTTTACCAGCGCTTCGGGCAATTCCTGGTAAGGCAAGGTAAGTCGAAGGAAGCCGTCGTCAAATTTATCAAATCGTATGAACTTGCACATGAAGCATCCTATATGGGATATATGCTCAACGCTTCCAAAAGCCTTGAGTCTGCCTATGCAGGACTCAAAGATTTTAAGAATGCATATTCCTACTCGGTTTTGAACCGGGCTTTGACCGATAGTATCAACATCCTGACAAAAAACGACCAGATCCTTATGCTGGAAATTGATCATGAATCGCATTTACGCGAACATGCTGCCGAAGAGGAACACCAGCAGGTTCACAGGAGGCATAATATTCAATACACGGCTATAACCATAGTCATCATAGCAATGTTCATACTGCTGATGATGCTCGGAAGCCTGAAAGTACCCGCATGGACCATTAAAATGCTCGGATTTTTCTCTTTTATTCTCTTTTTCGAATTTATAATTATGATTGCCGATCACAAGATTTACGAAATTACGGCCAACGAACCCTGGAAAATATTGCTGATCAAGATTGGCCTAATAGCCTTCCTGCTACCGTTCCATCATTGGATTGAGAAAAAGGTGATTCATTTCCTGATTGAACATAAACTGATCAATTTCTCGGAATTAACCCCGGTAAAGGTATTGCGCAAGCATTTATTTAAAGGCATGCAAAAGCAAACTGAGGATTAAACTATACAACTACCAATTGTTTTGGGTGATTCTTCCGGCTAAGTTTCATTTTTTTTAGCCCGGAACAGAATCCTGAATTATTTCCCCTTCCTCCTGGCAACTCCAATCAAGGAAGATAAAAGGATCAATAACTCATTGAGTTAAGTGCCACATTCAAAACGGTATCCTACCCCGGAAGCCGTAATAATAAATTCAGGCTGGTTGGGATCGGCTTCAATTTTCTTACGCAATTGGGCAATAAATACCCGTAAATATTGAGACTGCCCCACATAGCCTGGGCCCCAGACCTGGCGCAGCAGGTATTGATGGGTCAAAATTCTGCCACCGTTTTTTACCAGCAAAGCCAATAAGGAATATTCAGTGGCCGTGAGCTTGAGAACTTCACCGTCCTTCCTGACCGTTCGACCTAAGAGGTCAACAACCAGGTTTTTACAAATAATAATGGTCTGTTCTTCGTCGGACGAATTATTCCGCAGGGCTGACCTGATCCTGGCAAGTAATTCCCCGGTGCGGAATGGTTTTACCAGGTAATCGTTGGCGCCATTATCGAGGGCTTTCACAATATTTACCTCATCGGTCTGTACCGAAAGGATGATAACAGGCTTATTGTACCATTCCCGAAGTTTCCGCAGGACTTCCTGTCCATTCATATCAGGTAATCCGATATCGAGAATAATAAGATCAGGTGAGTGTGCGGCGGCTGTTATCATTCCTTCGCGTGCAGTATTTGCCAGGATCACTTTGTAATCGTTACTTTGCAAAGTGATTTCCAGTAACTTACAAATCTGCAGCTCATCATCTATAACTAAGATTTCCGGGTTACTCATTGTTCATGTTGTTTATGTAAGAGATTTTTGCCGGTATACTTATAGTAAATTTGGCACCGCCTTCCCACCTGTTTTCCAATGACACTTTACCATTGTGGGCTTCAACAAATCCTTTCACTATCGAGAGACCCAGTCCCGTACCCCCGGTCTTGGTATTTTTCAAACGGTAAAACCGGTCAAATACTTTAGTTATCTCGTCCCCGGGAAATCCCTTACCTTCATCTTCGACAGTAAGTACTAACTGGTCAATAATACAGGAAGCGCCAATGGTGATTGTAGAATGAGCCGGGCTGTAATTCACTGCATTATGAACCAGGTTGACCAGTACCTGTTCCATAATCCCCTGGTCGATAAAGAAGTAGGGAAGATCATTCGGTATTTGAATATCAAAGCGCTGCGTAATTTCAGTTTCTTTCATTCGTTTGATTACTTCATATACGAGTTCGTTGATGTCGCACCAGTCGTTTTTGAGCATAAGTGTTCCCGATTCCAGTCTCGACATATTAAGCAGGTTTTCAACCTGCCTGTTTAGCCGCAACCCAGCTAAGGAGATTTCGGAAACCAGGTCATCCTTATCTTTCTTACTCAACTTGCTGTTATTGCTTTGCAGGTTATCGGCGGCGCCGATGATGGCCGAAATAGGGGTGCGAAGTTCATGAGACAATGAATTCAGCAAAGTATTATACAGCCTGAGTACCTTTTCTTTTTCTTCCTTAAGCTGTTCTTTCTTCTCAACCTGGCGTATTTTTAGAGTGAGCACCGCATTCAGTAGTGCAATAATAAAATACATCAGGAACATGAGTATATCTTCACTCTTACCAATATGAAACGTAAAACGGGGAGGAATGAAAAAATAATTCCAGATCAGCGCACTTAAGACTGCTGCCGTAATAACGGGGTAAATATGAAAGAACATGGCTATAAGTGAGACACTTACCAGCAATATGAGCGCAACTGTATGATAACCTGTATATTCCGAAAAGACAAAGCAACCCGACGATACTGCCAGGATCAGCACTATGCTGTATATATACTGCTTTGCTTTTGATAATTTCCTGTTGATAATAGTAGTCACTTTACGCAGTTAAATTTGATGTAAAGTTACGGCTGTTTATGGAAGCTGGATATCTCAATACATAGGAAATTCATAAATATTCCTGAAAGAAATATCAGCTTCTGAAAAGAAACACAATTTGAACATTTTCATACAGGATTTAGTATCAGCCAGATTTATAAGCAGAAGAGACCGATCTTCAGGTACAATGTTTTCAGAATCTAAATGCGGATGAAGGAACTGTACCAATATCCAGAATCCTTAATAGTACGCTTCTGCGTATCGAAATCGATATGCACGAGGCCAAACCTAGGTTTGTATCCTTCGGCCCATTCAAAATTATCGGTAAGGCTCCATACGAAATAGCCCGTGACATTTACCCCGGCCTGCCGGGCCCTAAGCACCTGGTTAATAAAGCGCTCCAGGAAATCTATCCTTTTGGCATCATTTACCCTGTTGTCGACCACTGTATCAGGAAATGCGGCCCCGTTCTCGGTCACAATAATCTCTTTGAAATTCTTATACTGGTGAAATTTGATCAGCATTTCATAAATACTCTCCGGGTATATTTCCCAGTTCATGAGCGTTGTCTCCATTTTTCTTTTATCCGCCTTACTTAGTTTTGCCCAAATCAGTGGAGTGAACCAGGACGAACTCACAAGTTCCCGGGTATAATTCTGTACCCCTATAAAATCCATATCGAATGCAAGTTTGCTCTCATCCCCGTCTTTTACAAACGGCTCAAGCCTTTGCAGGAGTTTTAAGTCATTCACCGGGTAACCAAGTCCAGCCAGGGGCTCTACAAATA
>JBAXXB010000391.1:0-3646 GCA_037128115.1 Bacteroidota bacterium | reverse complement strand
ATTCCAATATCAGGACTAATTTACACCCAGGCTACAAACTTGACAGCAGGAGTTTTTTACAGGACCAGATGCTTGACCTGGGTTCAGGCGCTTACCCTGTCTTTTTCGATTACAACGGCGATGGGCTCGAGGACCTGCTGGTCGGGAATTACGGGTATTCGGACACCTGCATTTATACGCCCGAAACCGGCCTCCAGTGCACTTTTACGGCTAAAATAGCTTTATTGCTTAATACCGGCACGGCTACTAATCCTGTTTTTAAGCTGGCGGACCGGAATATTGCCCACCTGGATACTTTACAGATGCAATCCCTGATTCCTGCGCTGGCCGATTTGGACGGAGACGGCGATATGGACCTGGTTTGCGGTAATTCCAAAGGGAAACTGGTGTATTGCGAAAATATCGCCCAGCCCGGTCATCCGGCTGAATTTAAGCTCGTTGACCCCGCGTGGCAAGGCATAGATGTTGGTGATTTTTCGTCTCCCCAACTCATCGATTTGGATCAGGATGGGTTAACTGACCTGGTGTGTGGAAAGCGAAACGGAGCATTGAGTTTTTATAAAAATACGGGTACTCCAAAAATACCTTCTTTTTCCCTGGTTTCCGAAACCTTTGGTGGTGTGGATGTAACCAATACCCAACTTTCGAACTATGGATACAGTGTGCCTTGTTTTTACAAGGACAAATCGGGTGAAACTATCCTCTTTGCAGGATCAGAATTCGGGGACATTTTTGTATACGACCAGGTTGACAACAACCTGGATGGTAATTTCAGGGCCCTTGGCACCCTGCCTGGGATAAAGGAAGGCTGGCGATCTGGTGTTGCCCTCGGAAACCTTAATAATGATAGTTTAGCTGATATGATGGTCGGGAACTATTCCGGTGGACTGGGTTTGTTTTTTGGAACTTCAGATAAAATATTCGGTAGCGGCGATCTGGTCCCGTCAATTAATTCATTTCTCATGATTACTCCTAACCCTGCTGCGGGCAACGTTCGGGTATCTTTACACGGGCGTTTACCCGCCCAGGCTGAAAACGTAATTATTAGGGGGATGGATGGAGGAATTAAAGCCCGTTTCCTGCATCATGAGTTTCACGAAAATATAGATGTGTCGGGTTTGCCGAACGGTATTTACCTGGTTTCGGTGCAAACAGACAAAGGTCCGTTGACTGCGAAGCTTGTAATTTGCCGATAGCTGGTTTCTTTATCTAACCCACAATTACTGAAATTCTGGTTGTTGATTGCCAGTAAAGCGATTAAAGCATATATGTATCTTTCGGACTCTAATAGATAAAACTGCTTCCTCCTAAGAATTCCCTTAAAATGGAAGTAGGCGGAATTTCTGTTGGTTTCAGGGGTTTTATGTATCTGAAGAAACTCAGCAACCTGTTTGCTTCGGAATATTCGGGCTGATTAGGCTGAACTTCGAGTAAGATGGGTTCGGCAAAAGTCTTTAAAACCGCTAGTTCGTATAACAAGGCTGAGTTAAACATAGTGTCTGCCTCTTCCTGGAAAGGGAAAATGTGTTTTTCTTCACCCTGCCTCACGCTCTGCCAACGCGAAATGGTATCCCGTGCCGAATATTTACGATAACGGTAGTCGCGCACAATCCTTCTTATTAACCGGTTGTCTGTTGTACTAACCCGGTTATGATCATCAATATTTAAGGAAGTCAAAGCCGAAACATAAATCTTAAACTTGGCTTCCGACGGAATGGAACTCGTCAGTCTTGGGTTCAGGCCGTGGATTCCTTCAATGATCAGCACATTGTTTTGTTGCATCTGCATGGTGCCGCCGTCCCAGAACCGGGTTCCCGTTTCAAACATGAACTTGGGAATTTCAACTTTTTCTCCACTCAGGAGATCCAGTAAATTTTGGTTGAACAGGCTGATATCCAGGGCTTCGAAAGCTTCATAGTCGTGGTTTCCGTATTCATCAAGAGGAGTTTTGTCGCGGTCCACAAAATAGTTGTCGAGCGACAAGTTGAGCGGTTTCATCCCGTTAACCATAAGTTGTATGGCCAATCGTTTTGCGAAAGTCGTTTTTCCGCTCGAAGAAGGCCCGCTTATCAGGATGATTTTGACCTGGTTATGCAGTGACCGGATATTGTCGGCGATCTGGCCTATTTTTTTCTCGTGCAGGGCTTCCGAAACCTTGATCAGTACCTCGGACTTACCATTTGAACAGGAGTTATTCAGGTCGCTGATATTGGGAACTTCGAGGATTTTGATCCACTGCAGGTATTCCTGGAAGATTTCGAAGAGTTTATTCTGGACGACCAGGTTCTCGACCTGTGAAGGATTATTTTTCTTGGGAACCTGCAGCAACATCCCGTTATAATACCGGTTTAGGTCAAATACCTTCAGGTAGCCGGTCGATGGAATCATATAGCCGTAAAAAGCATCGATATGCCCGTTCAACTTGTAGTAACTGGAAAAATTCTGTCCTTTATGCTTCAGCAGGCTGATTTTGTCGGTTAAACCGGCTGCTTCAAATTTCCGTATTATCTCCTCCGTCTCTTCTTCCATGCGGATAATAGGCATGTCAGCCTCAATTATGTCCTGCATGCGTTGCCTGATGGCAGCAACATCCTGCTGCGTGAGTTCCTTGCCGCCGTTCGTTATTTTACAGTATATTCCCTTGGAAATGGAATGATTGATACTGAGATGTGAGCCAGGAAAATGCTCATCTACAGCCTTATACAGTACAAAGGAAAGCCCCCTGAGGTACATTCTCATGCCGTCGGGATGCGTAACGTCAATAAACTGAATCGATACAGGATGAAATATTTCAAACGTGAGTTCTTCCAATACATTATTAACCAGGGCGCCGAGAATCTGGTTTTTCATTGTGACTCCAAACTCCTCAATAACCTGGTTAAGCGAGGTGCCTTTGGGGACCATCCTTGTTGAACCTGAATTAATACAATTTATCGCAATAGTCTTATTCATAATTGTATTTCGTCTTTGATGGAAGAAAACCGCAGTATCCTGATTTTCCTGTTTAATGCTTCGATATTAACTAAGTACCTGCTTCAAATATTGTGCGGTATAGCTATCCGTATTCTTTATGAGTTCTTCAGGGCTGCCTTCGGCAATGATATATCCTCCCCGTTCGCCGCCTTCGGGACCCAGGTCGATGATGTAGTCGGCAACTTTAATCACTTCCAGGTTGTGTTCGATCACCAGTACCGTATTTCCCCTTTCGACCAGTTTATTGAGTACGTGAAGAAGAATGTTTACATCTTCAAAATGAAGTCCTGTAGTGGGTTCATCTAATATATACAATGTTTTTCCCGTATCACGTTTCGATAATTCGGTGGCCAGTTTCACCCTTTGAGCCTCGCCCCCGGAAAGGGTGGTCGATTGTTGCCCCAATGTGATATAGCCTAACCCGACCTGGTTTAAGGTGCTGATTTTCTGAAGTATGGAAGGGATGTTTCCAAAAAACTCGACTGCGTTTTCAATGGTCATATTCAGTACATCGGTAATGGACTTGCCTTTGTACCGAACTTCGAGCGTTTCGCGGTTGTAGCGTTTCCCTTCACATACTTCGCAAGGTACATGCACATCGGGAAGGAAATTCATTTCGATGACCCTGATGCCTGCTCCCTGGCAGGTTTCGCAACGTCCGCCTTTTACATTG
>JBAXXB010000390.1:0-3654 GCA_037128115.1 Bacteroidota bacterium | reverse complement strand
CATTTTTGTAGACCTGTCAGTTTCGGACCGTCCCCTGAATATTTGCCAGGCTGAGGCTGCCCAGAAATCCTGGATATTGTATTTTGAATTCAGGAAGAGGCGTGTGGTATCATTTTTATAGATCCAACCCGGCTGCTTTTGCTGGGCTACATAAATACCTCCTGCCCAACGGGTTAACGGAGAGAAAAATGACCTTTCCAGGTTCAGACTCTTCGCATAATTCCTGTTTTCATCAATTGTGTATGCCAGGAGAGTACTGATATAGGTGTTTTTTATGTTGGGGATAAGGTAATACGTCGACCAGGCATTATTCCCGTTCAGGTAATTATGGGCATACGAAGTCGAAAAAGTATGTCCTATCCCGGCCAGGTTTTTATCTTCAAGTTTCACGGTATAATGGCTGTCCGAAAGGGTTCCGTCGGGAAGTATGCTCCATAGGTCACTTACACGGATGAAAACGTCGACCGAATCCGAATTTTCGCCACATGATTGCGTTAGTAACTCCACTTCGTGAACATATCCAAGGCTTCGGATGAGTCGCTCCGATTCCTTAACCAGCAGTGAGTCGTATGGTTCGCATGTATGGATGAGCAGGCGGTTGCGAATGGTCAGGTGCTGGGTTTTAACATGCAGCGAATTCCCGCTTTTCTCAAGTAAACTGCGAGGCTTCAAGGTTGTATCCTTTACGGAATACCCGAATGGATCGAAGGTAACAATATTAATCCGCCTGATTATTTTCCCCTCGAAATCAATATGTGCCTGGTAGGGCGTGTTACCCTGGTCCGCTACGGTGGGCTGAGCCGGGGGTGTAATGGCCGGCCTCAGTATCAGGTCATGAACCAGGTTGGTAAACTTGCGTCGGGTGGAATAGGTTTCAATTTTCCGGTAGACCGTCTCTGTATTTTTATTTCCGGTATCCACCTGCGCAACAGCAAGCCTGCCTGTGCCGAGTAAAAGCAAATGGAAAAGAATAATATTCCGGATTAACATCTGCTGAGGGTTTTTACCGGGTTACCCGGCCGGGTCTGCCCTGGAGATTTTTTTTATCTTAGCAAAGGTAATCAAAATTCCTTCAGCTGGCTTAAGGATATTGCTAATTGTCAGTTATCCAATTAGATGAAGCTGGGTCCATCTGTGTGAACGATGTTTGCGGCAGGATTTGAACCTGTAAGGGCACTGACCGGGGATCAAGGTGACTAGACGGATGCTGCGATAAACGGAAGCGCCAATAGAACTGTATGAGAAAATCCATACATTTCCTGTGAAATGCTTCCAGTTGCTTTTACTTATTGCTTTCCTGCCTGACAGTAAAACTCGGAGCCTTGTAGTCTTTTCCAAGATAGTTTGCCGGGATGCTGGTCATATTTCCATCGCGCATCGAATGGTAATGCGGTGAGAGGATTTCAATACCGGCTTCGTTACAACAATCCTGGATATTCTGGTGCAGCAGCGAATAGATCATGGCCTGTTGGTTGGCTTCCCGGGTATATGCATTGATCTGGTAAGACACATAAAAATCGTCGAGGCTGGTCTGCAGAACAAAGGGTAGCGGGTCTTTTAAAATCATATCTGTAAGCAAAGCCGCTTTAATCAATGTTTGGTGCATGTCCTTCCAGGGTATATCGTAGCCTATGGTTACGGTGGTATTCAGAATTAAGCCGTTAGCCTCTATCCGGGCATTGGTCGAAAAGTTGGTTGTACTACTTAACAATACCGTCGAATTCGGAACGGTAATGTCTTCATTTTTAATCGTCCTTAGGCGGGTTACCAGCATGGTTTTTTCCATCACATCTCCTGTTATTTCCCCGATCTTAACCCGGTCGCCAATTCTGAAAGGCCGCATATAGGTAATCACCATGCCAGCCACCATATTAGCTATGGCGCTTGATGAACCCAACGAAAAGAGTATTCCCACAAACACCGAAACACCCTGGAAAGCCGGAGATCCTGAGCCTGGCAAGTAAGGGAAAACCAGTATAAGCATAAAGGCATACAGTAAAAATTTTAATAAGCGGAATGTGGGCTGTGCCCAGTCGGCATGAAATCCGTTAATCAGAATTTCCTCTTTTTCGATCTGGTCGACAAAGTATTTCATTCCTTTAATGGCATACCTGAAAATATAAAAGATTATCAGTATCGTAAACAGGTTAGGCAAAAAGCCGATGACACCTTTTACTGCGTTACGCGCAGGGCTAAGTACCCACTCCAGGAGCGTGGTTGTCCACATTTTGGTTTCTGGAAACAGGCTGAACAGCAGGGGCAACGACATATAGACTGTTATCATGATGACCAGAATGCGGATGAGATTGCTAATCCTCAGAATAAACATCACCAGTTTTTCGGGTGTAAAAATCCTAATCCTGTTGATCAGCAAACCGTTTTTTAACCAGGTCCGTTCCACTGTCATGAAACTTCTTATCCAGCGAAATGATCTGTTTATCAAATATATAAGCAGGCTTAGGCCCGCGATGACCAGTAACGCCAGGCCGATGTTGAGCAGGTAGTTGCTCAGGCTGTTGGTTTCCCGTTCCTGGCTTATGCTGTTTTTGATAATTCCGAGATATTGCGACGCCAGTTGTTTACTGTCCTTGTTGTAAAACATGGCATCAACATTATTGACCAGCATGATTGTTTCATCGGGGCTATAAACTATTTCGGTGCCAATTTCTGACTCTACCAGCTTAAGTGAATCGGGCCTGTAAAAGGGGTCGCTATATAATTTTTTTATTCGGTTGCTTATGTTTAGGGCTCTTTCTTCCGGAGTCGAGGATACCAGTTTTATGTATACCATGAATAAGGTATCCTTAAAAGGTGCTACAGCACAGCCTTTTGCATTTTTCTTAAGGGATTCTATTTTTTGAGTAAGTTCGACCTTTCGCAAGGAATCGATAGTCTCCATTTTTTTCAGTTTACTTTCCAGTTCCTTAGTCTTTAGGCTTTCGCCTTCAGATTGCCGGAGCTCATTTTTAATGCTTGCTTTAACCAGGGAATCCAGGAACTGCTGCTGGTAAAGAATGTTGGCCTCCGACTGTGATTCCAGGAACTTCTCAGCCGATTCCGTTGTGGTTTTATTTTGAGAAAAGGCAAGCATTCCTTGAAGACACAATGAAACCAGGATAAGTGGGAGTATTTTTTTCATAGGGTTTTTAATGCGTATGGTTCATTTTAATGTATCAGATCCAACACCCTTGCCTGGCACCAATGGCCTGGCGGGTGCAGGTAATCCTGGCTTTTGGTGCTGTATCCGGTCAGTTCATTTTTCACAGATTTCTTCTGGTATAGGTGGCCCGACACTCCTGAATCCAGCTAACGGGACATCATATATAGCCGGATAAAAATACAAAATGATTTTCAGATAATACACCGACTGAAAGGTTTCCCTGCAAATAAGCCCTTAAATATAAAGCAGCGATTGTGAATCAGCAGGAATGTCAATCCGGATGAAATGCATACTTTTGGCAAAAATCAACAAATAAGTCTGGTGGAACAAAAAAATACCGAGCGGGTTTATTTCCCTCAATTTGACGTGATCCGTTTTTTTGCTGCTTTTATGATCGTGATTTATCACTCGTATATAGCCTGGCGTGGATGGTTTGGCGTCCCCGGGCTGATTTCAACGGGGGATTTTAAAACGCTTTCAGGATTCGGCAGCCA
>JBAXXB010000389.1:0-3658 GCA_037128115.1 Bacteroidota bacterium | reverse complement strand
GCCTTCGGCGTTCAAGGGTTCGAAGAGTTCAAATGCCTTCGGCGTTCAAGGGTTCGAAGAGTTCAAATGCCTTCGGCGTTCAAGGGTTTGAAGGGTTCAAAGAAGTTTAGTCTACCTGTAAACTTTCTCAGTGGCTCTTGGTGTTCTTAGTGCCTTAGTGGTTGAAGAGTTTGAAGAGTTCAAAGGTTAGAAGAGTTCAAAGGTTAGAAGAGTTCAAGGGTTTGAAGAGTTCAAAGGTTCGAGAGTTTGGAGGGTGTAAGTGGCTGGGGAATACTAAGGAAACAAAAACCTATTGTGGCCTGTGTGCCTATTGTGGTATAAATAAACAAGTCGCTGATGAAAAATTATACCTGGATCGGAGACGTAAATCCAGGGAAAACGAAAATTATAAATTTACCTAGTATCCAAAAACATTGAAAACCATTCTCTACATACTGCAAAAGGAATTCAGGCAGATTTTACGCAACAAATCTATGCTGCCCATCATCTTTGTGCTGCCGGTGGTTCAGCTGCTGGTGCTGGCCTTTGCCGTTACTTTCGAGATCAAGAATATTAACCTGGTGATCGTCGACCAGGACCATTCGGTGGCATCGCGCGAACTGGTTTCGAAGTTCTCGGCACCACCGTTTTATCATATTAAAGCCTATGCCGATACCTATACGCAAGCCGAAGAATTGCTAAAAACAGGCAAAGCCCACCAGATACTCATCATCCCTGTACGTTTCGAAAACGACCTGCAGAAGGAAGCCAAGGCTTCGGTGCAGCTGATCACCAATGCCATCGACGGCAGTGCGGCAGCCATTATGAACGCGTACGGTAACTCCATCATTATGGATTATAACCAGGATATACTGGTGAACCTTACGGGCGGGGTGGAGATGAAACAGCCTTTCAATATCAGGTATTCCTATTGGTTTAACCCCGAACTGGATTACAAGACCTATATGATACCGGGTATACTGGTGTTGCTTGTCACCATTATCGGCATGTTTTTATCCTCGATGAACGTGGTGCGCGAAAAAGAGATGGGCACCATCGAACAGATAAACGTATCGCCTGTGAAAAAGTACCAGTTCGTGGTTGGGAAACTGCTGCCTTTCTGGTTTATCGCATTATTTGAACTTGGGTTTGGCCTTACCCTTGCCCGTATTGTCTTCGGCATTCCTATACTTGGCAGCCTGTGGCTGATATTCGGGGTGGCATCGGTTTACCTGCTTGCCGTGCTGGGCATAGGTCTTTTTATCTCGACCATGGTGAACACCCAGCAACAGGCCATGTTCCTGGCCTGGTTTTTTGCCGTGGTGTTTATTATGATGAGCGGTTTGTTTACGCCCACCGACAGCATGCCGGAATGGGCCCAACAGGTCAATACCATCAACCCCATAGCCTATTTTATAAAAATGATACGAATGATCATGCTCAAAGGCTCCACATTCCGTGATATTGTAAGGCCTTTCGCGGCGATAGTGGTATATGCCCTAGCGTCGCTTACGCTGGCAGTGTGGAGGTACCGGAAGGTGGCGGCCTGATGCTTCACGGGCAGAAAGCCATCCACATGCCGGCTTAAAAAGCAGGGCTGAAAAGCCTTAATGTCGGGATTTTCAGCCGTAGTAAGGGTTTCAGATTTCCGGTAAGCCTGATCGGGAAACCCGGTTCGCTTTTCGGAAACCTAAGTCGGCTATTCGGTACCCGAGGTAAGCTGTTCGGAAACCGGGCAAGGCTGTTTGGGTGCCCCAGGCGTCAGAAACAGAGCCTTTGGACGTATACCGGGAGCCCCGGGATGCAAATCAGCGTTTTCGGTAAGCTATTCGGAAACTGAAGTTCGCTATTTGGAAAACCGGGGAGCTTATTTGGAAACTGAAGTCTGCTGTTTGGAAAACAGGGTCTGCTATTTGGAAGCCGGGTACGGCTATTCTTAATTATGGGATGCTTATAGTGAAGGCAGGGTTGCTTGATCACTAATCGGGGGAGCTTACCCGGAAAACCGGGTCTGCTATCCGGAAGCCAGAATTGTTTATTCTTAAAGCGGGAGAGCTTAGCCGGAAAACCGGGTCAGTGTTTTTTATACTTTTTTTACCACAAAAGGCAGAAGATAGAATCGGGAATACTTACCCTCACCCCCCTTTTTTGTAAAAGAGGGACTATCACTTTGGTGTTACTTTACTTTTGCGGAAATAAATATTTTCAATGATACTATCTATACTAGTAAGCCCATAAGGTAGGCATAAAAGGCACAAAGAAAAATTTTCGGCTGATCGTTTATCAAGAAGGACGCGGTTTAAGCAGAATAATCAGTAAAGATTATGCCTGCTACCTGCCGATATCGCTCGCTACCGGCGCCATACAGGGATTTAACATATTTCTTAGCCGTAGTGGCAACTTCAAACAGGCCTGTAAGCGGGCTGTAGAATATTTCGTTGCGTGATACGCGTGCCTGGCTGAGCACTGCCGTAATATCAATTACTGCCTGGTTGCAATTGTACATAATAGTGTACAGGGCCGAAAGGGAGGTTAGCTGCAATTCGGGTTCGTTGGGTTTATACTCGGTTGCGGTACCCAGCAATTTTACGAGTTTATCGAAGTTGTCGAGGCGGTTGTCGAAGCTAAGCTGCGAGGAAGAACTTTCGTTGCTTTCCTTTCCTTCGGCTTTGAGGGCGGCCTTTTCTTCTTCCGTAAGGCGTGGGGTGATCCTTTCGCCCTTGATTTTATGAACCAGTGTTTTGGCATTGGCTACCAGGTTTTCGTCGGCACCGCTGGACATAAGCGCGTTTAAAATCCGTGTCGACAGTATGTTCAGGGGTGCAAAGGCAGTCCTGCGGTTGCCGGCTGCTTTTTTAAAGTCCGAAAGGGTTGAGTTAACCGTTAAGAGTGCATTGCCTGCATTTTGTGAGAGGCTTTGGAGGGCGGGCAATTGGATGTACCCGTTCGATGGGTTGTAGTCGGCGCCGTAAGACGAAGCAAAAGCAGTTAAACTGCGGAAATTGGCTTCGTTTTTTGCATGACCGGTTTCGGATGTGCTGGCCATAATAGTAGTTTTAAAGGGTTAATACTTAAAGCGTTGAAATCGCATCTAAAGATAGTGCATGTATAGATTAAAGTCAAGTTTTGTGAAAAATAAATTACAAACCGGCTTTCAGATTTCTGTTAATAAAGCATCCTTTTGCGCGCTAATTGCGGCAACCAGGAAAAGAGGAATATGCAGGATAAGGCATAGAATTCCGGAATTATTTTAGTTTTTTTTACCAGGGTCTTTATTGAATGAGTAATTTTATCGCATGCAAAGTATAACAAGGGGAGAATATTAATTAATGATACTTCAGGCTTGCGGATATTATGAAAGTTACCGGCAACAGCTACGATTTAAACGGGAATATATTAGGCATTAAGCGTAACGGGCTTTTATATCCTAACTGGATACAGGGAAGCATTGATATTTTGAAATACTACTACGAAGAGGCTGTATCAAAAGTCATTTTACCGCAGAGTACGCAAAGTAATCGCAGAGTTGCGCAGAGTTATTATTTTGCAAATTAATTCTTTGCGGTTCTTTGCAGTTTCTCTCTGCGGTTCTCTGCGGTTAAATTTTCACTTTTGATACAGCCTCGTGGATGATGCTGTAACGGCCAATAACGGGGGCGATTTTGTTGATAACGGGCAG
>JBAXXB010000388.1:0-3677 GCA_037128115.1 Bacteroidota bacterium | reverse complement strand
AATAATAGTGGCTCCTTCAGCTATTTCATCTTTCATATAATCGGGCATAGGCTCCCAACGTTCGTCCAACTTTTGCATAAGTTCTGCCGATTTTGCCGATTGGGGGTTGGCTACAAATACATCGCGTACCATAGCATTGTTAAGGACATTTTCCTTTTCAACAACCGATTTCATAACTGTATCGCTTAGGTAAGGCGATTGTTGGAAAAGTTGATCGCGTATCTCAATTGCTTGAGCCGGGTAACTATAAACAACCTCGCTAACCATCTCAAATGTTTCGCCACCATCAACCAAAGCTTCTAATTCGTTTTCCTTTTCGGCAGCGAAATTATCAATTTGAGCCATTTTATTGGATGAAGTGTAAAGCCCCCCGTTTAAATGTGTAGCACAAGTATCTGGTCCATAAGTTAAGTTGACAAGAGAGACTGATACATTCTTCCTGATATTCGGTATAGTATAGTGTTGAATGTCTTTAATATGATGGTAATAAGTAATAATATAAGGTGAACCAGTTATAAATGAGGAACCTTGTATATTGAAGTAATTGCTATAAGCAGGATAGGTATAGGTATCCGTATTAGTAAACAGATTACCTGCAGGATAGGTACTTGAACCCTGATAACATGCAATTCCATTCTGATCATTACTTCCAAACATGGGTTTGGTAACAGCAATATCATATTTAGTCATATTAAAATTATTGCAGCGCATACAAAGACCCTGTGTAAAATTAAATGGGTTTTTATTTTGCCCTTGTGCCAAAATCCCAATATCGAGGTTATTAAAGGTATTTTTATACACCTGATTATTATCGATCCCTGAATTACTAATAGTCAGCCCCACGTATTTTGAATTGATGCCTCCTCCGCTGCCGCTTAGGTCAAAGGTATTCTCTTCAATTGTATAAAACTTACAATGGTCCATAAAAACACCCCCTGTTTTGTTTGCTGATATAATACTTGTGTCCTGTCGAGTGACATTGAATGTGTTTTGCGTGATTTTAGCAAAATCGATGGCATTGGCATAGACGCCACAAATGTTCCCGCTAAATTCGGCATTAATTATTGAAAACGACTTTGTCGTTGCCGAACCTAAAGTGCGTATACCATAGCGAAGGTTTTCAAAAGAACATTTTTTATAAATAGAACAAGGCAATATGGGCGAGTTGCAGGTATGATCAATTCTTAATGATGAGTTATAAGAAAAAACTCCTGTTGCTTTAGTACTAATTTCTGTATTATTATTATTTATAAAACTACATCCATAGATGTTAATTCCTCTTACTTCGTAAAATGCCAGCATACTTTGTATTGTATCATTACCATGATAATTGTTGTTTACTTCAAATATACAACGCGTGAATGATGAAACATTATCGAGAACCCGATGAGTGAGGGGGTGGAAGTTTTCGTACTTATAAAAAATAACCCCATTTGTGCAATTGCGGAATGTGGCATCGGTACCTTGTATAATACCGCCAGTATAACTAAAGTTTGTTTTTTTATCGTTCTTTAGAGTAATTGCAGCATATTCGGCATTTTCAATCAGAGCCTTATTTATAAATTGTGCTACACCTTGATTAACAGAATAATCAGCTTGTGTTGAGTCAGAAGTACCCCATACTTCAATCCCTTTCCACATTTTGCCCGGCAAACTTGTAATAATCCCACCATCAACAATCAGCTTGGCTCCTCGTTCCACAGTTATCTTTGTATTTTGCCCCATACTAAGCATCCCTTTAACCGTAAATATTTTCCCTGTTTTTACTATTATATCGCAGAGCGACATTGCTCCATTAATCAACGTGCTATCGTTATTAATTGAAATTGGCCCTGCGCAGGTAGTATTTCGGATATTAGTTTCCCATACGCCTTTCCCCCAGGTTGAAACAATAAGTTTGCCGGAAATATATTGTAATTCCATATTTGTGATCTCAGCATCAGGCATTCCATCTAATAATTTCCATTCATTGGTTTCTTTTTCCAGATAATAAACACCATACCATGTGCCGGCATATAAGTTTCCAGTAGAAGATGAGCGATCATAGGCGAGGCAGTAAACGCCTGGAATCCCACTCGTGTTCAGGTTGTAAGAAACATTCTGCCAGCCGGTTTGATCAAAATGAAGTACTTTCAATGAATCCGAATAACCGGCCAAAGCAACCCATCCTATTTTGGGATTTAGGGGATCGAGTACAATATCATTAACAAAACGTGTTGGACTATACGTAAATGACTCCCAGGATATTTCGGAGATATTAGCAGCATTTGCATTAAATGTTCGCCACCAATGGCTATAAAATATACCATTAAAGACACTTATGTTTTGTAAATATAAAACGCCCGGAGTATTTGTTGAAGTAACTAAACGGTAGAATGACCTTTGTACATTTCCGGTATTCAGGTTATCTGATACTTTTTGCCAGGTATTGCTAACACCCTTATCAAAAGACCGGTAAACTGCTGAGTCAGTTATTGTATAGACAAGCTTATGATTTCCGGCATCAATTGCCATGCTATTATAGGCTTTATTATTATTTAAAATTGGCGAAAGTGTATATGTATTTTGAGTAATTCGGTCATGTGCGGATATATTTCCTCCTAAATCAGAAGTGTAAAATGTGTTGGCATCAGCATAATCAAAAATGCATGCGGTACCATCACCGTCTCCCACGTTTCCCCATTTGTTCGAACCGCTAACAGATTTATCCATCATATTACTACCGTTATCATAGCATCCCATCACTATATAATTGGTGTCTGAAGATGAAACAGAAAAAGAGTATTTACCAATATTACTAACACTCATATTGGTCATATCTGTCCATATATTTGTGCTTATGTCATATTTGTGTATACCGCCATCAGTTCCTGCCCAAAGATCGCCGGTATTGGAAAAATCGAGATGGTGTATATCAACGTGATAATACTTGGGCATATAAGTCCAGGTATTACCTTTATCTATGGATTTAAGAATAGGATTATTAAACATTCCTCCTACAAAAATAAGATTTGGATTAATAGGCGAAACAGCAAACCCTTTTGAAACCCCATTAGCTAAAAACAGGGTATCTTTCTGTTGCCATTGATGGGTATTAAGATCGTATAGATATAAAAAATTAATTGATAAACTAAAACCTGGTACTGAATGCTCATCCAAAAAGTACAAAGTATTAGGGTCGGCAGCACAAACTTCAATTTGTGAACTCCTCATGCCAACTTTATCTAAAGGATTAATAAAGGGGTTATTAATTTTTATCCATGAGTCACCATCATTTATTGATTTATAAAGATAATTCTGATGGCGACCACTTAAGTACACTTCATTACTACTTCCAGCTCTATATTCTATATCTATATATGAGCTATCCATCGGATAAGAAGATTCATCAATCGCTTTGTAAAAATTCGGGTTATTAGCTGTTGCGTTGCTGCATTTGTATAGCCCATAATCAGTAGCTGTAAGTAATACATCATGATTGTTAGGATCCATTATGATTTTTCGTATTTGATGCTCCCGTTGGGTTGTTGTACTAGCGTTAAATATTTTTGTCCAATGATTCCCTCCGTCCATGGATCTATATATACCAGTATTTTGGCAAAGACCACTACCAGGTATATAGTAGTTGAACTAAACCGCCCCTTGCGGAGGCGGCAATTTGATGGTAACTTTAAGGT
>JBAXXB010000387.1:0-3685 GCA_037128115.1 Bacteroidota bacterium | reverse complement strand
CGCAATTTATCGATAAAAATCTAATGAAGTAAGATGGGGTTGCTGGGGCGGATACTTTTCAACAAACAGGATGCTTATAAACACCGTTGGTTTTCAGTATTTAAGAGGCACAATTTCCCTGAGGCAAATTTTAATTGACGCAAGCTTAGCCTACTCAAATCCCTCAAAAATGCTACCTTTGCAGCCTTCAAAGCCGTGGGCGTTCCGGGGCTTAAGTGTTTAACCTGAAACAATTTGCATTTTACATGGAATATAATTTTGGCGAAGTAGAGAAAAAATGGCAGGCACAATGGGCTGCAGAAAAAGTTTTCAAGACGGAAATCGTGGCCGGGAAACCGAAATATTATGTACTTGATATGTTCCCGTATCCTTCGGGCGCAGGTTTGCATGTCGGTCATCCTTTAGGATATATCGCTTCCGATATTTTCTCGCGTTACAAACGGCTCAATGGATTTAATGTGTTACACCCCATGGGCTACGACGCTTACGGGCTTCCGGCCGAACAGTATGCCATACAAACCGGCACCCATCCGGCCATAACAACCGAAATAAACCTGGCACGCTATCGTGAACAACTGGATAAAATCGGCTTCTCCTTCGACTGGGACCGCGAAGTCCGCACCTGTGATCCGGGCTATTACAAATGGACGCAATGGACATTTATTCAGCTTTTTAACTCCTGGTACAACAAAAAAACAAGTAAGGCCGAACCTGTCAGTGAATTGGTATCGGTATTCGAAACAGAAGGAAATGCTTCCATAGAGGCAGCGTGCAATGATACTCCCATATTCAGTGCATCGGAATGGAAACAAATGCCCGAAAAGCAGCAGCAGGAAATCCTGATGAACTACCGCCTGGCCTACCTGGCCGAAACAGCTGTGAACTGGTGCCCGGCACTGGGGACCGTATTGGCCAACGATGAAGTCAGCGAAGGACACAGCGTTCGCGGGGGGCACCCGGTTGAGCGTAAGATGATGAAACAGTGGCTTCTGAGGATCACGGCTTATGCCGATCGGTTACTGGCAGGGCTCAATACCATCGACTGGACTGAATCGATCAAGGAAATTCAAAGAAACTGGATTGGGCGTTCCGAAGGGGGGAGCATGTGCTTCGATCTGGCAGGCAATAAGGGAATTGAACCGATTGAAGTTTTTACTACCCGTCCTGATACTATTTTCGGAGCGACTTTCATGGTTCTCGCACCTGAACACGAACTGGTTCAGGCTATTACCGCGCCCGAATACCGCGAAAAGATTGATGCCTATGTAAATTGGGCAAAAAATCGCACGGAGAGGGAACGCATGACAGAAGTAAAAAAAGTAAGCGGTGAATTCACGGGTGCTTATGCCATAAATCCTTTTACCACCCAGCCTATCCCCATCTGGATTGCTGATTATGTTCTGATGGGATACGGTACTGGCGCCATCATGGCCGTCCCAGCACACGACAGCCGCGATTTTGCTTTTGCCAGGCATTTTAGTCTTCCGGTCATACAGGTAGTTAACAAACCGGGGAACCAGGAAACCGACCCTTCAACCTGGGAAGAATCATACGATTCGAAGGAAGGAATCATGATCAACTCCGGTTTTATTAACGGGCTGCAGGTAAAACAAGCCATCAGCAGCGTGATCCGCGAATCTGAAAAGCGTGGAATTGGTAAAGGGAAAATAAATTTCCGCCTGCGGGATGCTATTTTCAGCCGGCAGCGATACTGGGGAGAACCTTTTCCTGTATTTTACAAGGATGGCATGCCTTACACTTTGCCCGAAGATCAGCTTCCGCTTCATTTGCCTGAGGTAGACGCATACCTGCCGACCGAAAACGGCGAGCCTCCCCTGGCGCGGGCCAAGAATTGGGTTACTTCGGAAGGCTACCCCTTGGAAACCAATACCATGCCCGGCTTTGCAGGATCGAGCGGGTATTACCTGAGGTATATGGATCCACGGAATGATAAAGAGTGTTTTTCGAAAGATGCAGCCAACTACTGGCAGAGTGTCGATCTGTATATAGGCGGGGCTGAGCATGCAACCGGGCACCTGCTGTATGCCCGTTTCTGGAACAAAGTCCTTTTTGACCTGGGTTATTCGGTGGTGGATGAGCCTTTTAAACGCCTGATTAACCAGGGGATGATACAAGGCCGATCCAGCTTTGTTTACAGGGTGAATCCCGAAAAAATGGCTGAATATGTTCTCTGGGAACAGATCAGGGATAATAAACTGGGAGTGAGTTTTGAGCGCGACTATCGCGACGGAAACCGTAAATTTGATTATTTCAGCCCCGAAGCGAAGCTGATCATTGAAATCAAAAAGCAGAAATCACTCGAAAAGCTGGCGGACCCCTACCAGGCTTATACAGCCGAAAAAGGATATAAGTTGCTGTTGATACCCATGATTGATTTTATTGAAGACGGTGTGGAACAGGTTGTTAAGCGGATAGTATCAGCCATTCAGGGTAAGGATGTTCCGGCTTTTGTTGAAAAAGAAGGCTGGGAACAGATCCCTGTTTTTGTATCGAAAAATTTCCCGGGCCGGGAATACTTTTCGGATGCGTTACATGTGGATATCAGCCTGGTTCATAACGATATACTGGATACGGAAGCTTATAAAAACTGGCAACCCCATTTGAACAATGCCCATTTTATTCTCGAAGACGGCAAGTATGTTTGCGGAAGCGAAGTAGAGAAAATGTCGAAATCGAAGTATAATGTTCAGAATCCTGACGACCTTATCGAACGTTATGGTGCTGACACACTACGCCTGTATGAAATGTTCCTGGGTCCCCTGGAGCAGTCGAAACCCTGGGATACCAGTGGTATTGAAGGCGTTTTCCGCTTTATGCGTAAATTCTGGCGCCTGTTCCATGACATGGAGAACGAGTTCCGTGTTTCGGATGAAGCAGCTACCGCAGCCGAGTTGAAAGTGTTGCATAAAACGATCAGGAAAATCCAGGAAGATACCGAACGTATGTCGTTCAATACGGCGGTGAGCAGTTTTATGATCTGTGTCAACGAGCTTACCGAGTTAAAATGCAACAAAAGGGCAATCCTGCGCGAACTGGTGATTCTTATTTCACCATATGCACCTCATATTGCCGAAGAACTCTGGCAATTGCTCGGCAACAAGGAAAATGTTTGTAAAGCGACGTTCCCGGTTTTTAACGCGGAATTTACGGTGGATAACACATTTGCTTACCCGGTTTCCTTCAACGGGAAAACGCGTTTCACACTCGAACTTCCTGCAGATATGCCGGTGGCGGAGATCGAGAAAGCCGTTTTACAGGCTCCCGATGCGCAGAAATGGCTCAACGGTCTGCCTCCTAAAAAGGTGATTATCGTACTTAAGAAGATTGTAAACGTGGTTGTATAACCTATAGCTGTAGAACAAACTTTCATGAAACCGGCAGCTGTATAATCAACTGCCGGTTTCTTTTTTCATACTCTTCAACATTACCGGCTTAGTTGCAATTTTTTGTACCATCCCACGCGCCACAAGGTCCAGAAGGACGGTTTCCATATACCACGAAATAGCACCCTCTAAAATCCCATTCAATCTCTCGTTAGAGATTCGTGTTAGTTCCTTTTGGCTTATCTCTGGGAACTCTGCAAAAATCCCCAAAAGGCATTCCCGGGTCGTTTCGTATTTGCCTCGGAGTATATTTTTTCCTTTTCTTCCTTCAGGATGAAGGG
>JBAXXB010000386.1:0-3695 GCA_037128115.1 Bacteroidota bacterium | reverse complement strand
ATCAGATAAAACGGGAGTCATAATGAAAACGGCTTCGTACTGTCTAATCATTTGTTTTACTTTAATTTGTGAATGTATTGTGTGATTTCTACAAATGGAGTGCAAAAGTACAAATTCTTTTTAAGTTACAAGTATATCCCATCATTTTAATTGTAAAAAAAGACAGAAACTGCATGGTTTTTGGGATAGGTGAAGGCGGAAAAGACTTTGAAAAGCCATTTAGCGTATTAAAACAGCCGGTAACCTGCAACCAGGGATAGGGTATGGAAATTTGATGCCCAGTAATCATAACCAGTTAATAGATTTCTGTACATATAATAGCGAACTTCAAGGCTCAGTTTTGAAACAGTAACTCCACCACCAAAAGCGGCGCAGTTTCCCGGCCTGATAGTAACCGGAGCAGCATAATTATAATGAAATGTTACCTGGGAGTTGAAATTGAGGCCGGCATTCAAAACGAAAAATACATCTGCGAAAAGCCTGCATTGCTTATCTACCTGGAAATAGTGCCTGATTCCGAGTGGGAATTCTATGGATGCATAGTTAATCTCTACATTTCCAATATTAATTGTTTGTGCCGCTCTAAAATACTGGTATGAAGGTTCCACGACTACAGCCCAGGACTTTTTATTGTACGGCAAAAAGTAGAACTCCGCACCCAGGCCTATTCTGAAGCTGCTGTTTTGGCCGAAGTCAGTATTTCGCCAGGGACTCACATTGTCAGAAATACTCAGGGACGACGTATTAACACCCGGAGTCACCCATAGTTCGATGTAGTTTTTGCTTTTTGGTCTGCGGTACTCCACAAACGGAATCCCCATACATTCATTATATTTTTTAAAGTGTTTTTCCAGAGCATTCTGTTCATAATATATGTTTTCAACCGAAGCCATACCGGCATGAGCGCAGTTTACCTCAAGCCAGAGTTGTTGGCGGAACCCGTTGTTTTTAGCTATACTTCGATCAGCTGTGATGTATTCTTTGAAAATCAATTGCTGAATGGAATCGCCCACGGAATAGAAAAGCTTGAAGTTGCTGCGATCCGCGAAAGCATATAATGAGGCTTTCCCTTCAATCAGAACTTTTAAAAACAGGCTTTCCTGCGACCAGGCTGGTTTGCTTTCTGCTGAAAGATTGGTTTCATCCATGGAAGACCGGTCAATCTTTACGTTGACTCGGATAAATTTCCAGCTACCCGGGATACTGAATTCTTTCACCGAATCTGCAATCGCTATTAGTGTCTCTCCGTCCTGGCTTAGTTTGTATCCGAACCCTTCCGGGCTGACTTTCCAATCATCATTCCTGATCAGGCAATCTGTTCGGTGGTTGCCGATATCAATAAAATATCCTTTCTCAAATTTTTTTTGACAATATGAATGCAGGGTAAGAAAGATAAGAATAAATGTTAAATATTTGATATTCATTTATATGTGAGTTTTCTTGATTGCTGTTTCTTTTTTATTCCAGAAGTTGGTCCAGCCACAGATTTTTCTCAAAACCACTTATTTGCCTCTTCTTCAAATTGAATTTCTGATAGAGTGCGGCTAAATTACAGGGAATTCCCTAACCAATTCCTCACATATGATTAATTACAGGATTTTAAAACCAAGGATCAGGGATACACGTTTATACTCCGATGACCAGGAGATATAATCACTCATGATTTCACTTGCCGTGTAATACCGGGTTTCAGCGCTCAGTTTTTTATAAGCTATTCCGGCTCCGAAGGCGAAGCTTGACCTGGTTTTAATCTTCCTTGGGGTCGCGAATGGCTTCTCGATTGTAATGGTGGAATTAAATTGAAGGCCATAACTGGGTATATAGCAGGTATTTAAAAATACTTTAAGGTCCTTATCCAGGAAAAAACAATACCTTAGACCCAGTGGAAATTCAATTGAATTAAAGTGTACACTTACCGCTTCCTGCTGATTTCGTGAGTTAGCATGAAAATACTGGAAGGCCGGTTCAAACAAAACTGCCCATTTATGATTGTTAAAAGGAAGTATGTATTCTGTTTCAAGTCCCAGCCTGGCTGTAGCCTGAGTGCTAAACCTTGCGGTTCCCTCATTTCCGACACTGTTGAAAACCGTTAAAGAAGCAAGGTTTATGCCGGGTGTAATTCTGAGGTGAAAGGAATCCTTGTTTTCAGGTGCATAATCAGTAAAGGTGCCTCCTTTGCATTGATTGTACGTTGTAAAGTACAGGATCATGGACTGTTTCTGGTAGTAGACCCGGTCTGTTTCAACAGCGTATGACCCGATGCAGTGTACGTTGTTCAGCAACTGCTGCCGAAAGCTGTTGTTTCTGGCAACATACCCTCCTTCTACCAGGTATTCCTTGTATACCAGTTGTTCCAATGCCGAACCCTGCACCGAATAAAAGAAACGGTTTATTAACCTGTCCTCATAGTAATACAGCGAGGCATCGCCTTCGAGTAGTACTTTTAAGAATAACTGTTCCTGCGACCATTCCGGGCTGCTTTTCGCCGACAAGATCGAAACTTCCATGGGTGATCGGTCAATTTTAACATCAGCCCGGGTATATTTCAACTTGCCGGGAATACAAAATTCAATTGTTTCTGCCAGGGTTCCCTTTTGAGTCGGACTATCTGCATGCGGCTTAAACTCAAATTCAGTCGGGTTGTATTTCCAGTCCTGGTTTTTGATATAACATTCAACTCTACTATTATCATTGCCAATGAAATAACCCTTCACAAAACTGGTTTGCCCGAAGGAATGAAGACTTTTAATCAGGAAAAATGCAAATAAAAGGAAGTGTTTAATCAGGTATATTCTTTGTTTCATGGCGAAATATTCTTTCTTTATTCAATATAAAATATTGTTAAACAGGTACATATTAATCTGTATAAACGAGTGGAATAGTTGAGGATAGTTTCATTTATTTTTGATTTTCGGTTTGGTAATATAGTTTCTTTTCCTTCGTAACATGCCAGTAGTAAAACAACCCGGCATTTAAATCCGAGCGATTGTAATCCCTGATTTCGTGCCATTCCATAACAGGGCAGCTGCAATTCAGCGCTATCACCTTCTCGTTTGAGCGGGACATACTTTCCAATGCCTGCCTTTCACAAACGTAATCTTTGTTATCCGGCCGGTCAGCATTGGTAAATAACAATGAAACCATTACCAGCAGAGATATATACAAAATTTTGTGACTTTTCGGAATGCATTTAATCAGGAAAAAGGAGCTTGCCCCGAAAATATAGATCATCCCGAGGGTGACCGGCATTATAGTATCGTACCTGATGATGTTGGAACGATAACTCCTGAATCCGCCCAGGGGCAGCATTAATATATACAATAAGGCAAAAAGGAAAATCCAGTTTATAAACTGAAGTAACTTCCTGGCTTCTTCAGTTTTGTGTTTTATTCTTATGATCAGGAGGTTAGCCCCTATCATGCTGAACAGCAACAGGAACCCGGGCTTTTGGGTGAGCAGGTAATAGATTCCCGCAGGAATCCTTGAATAACGCTCGGCTAATGAAATCGTTTCACCATAGTTCAGGGAGTTATTCCTGCCGATATACAAGGAATACAGGCTTGCCAGGCATATGCCTGCAAAGTTGTACAAAACGTATTTCGGGATTTTCAGGAACGCTGAAACTGCATTTTTAAGTAGTGGACCACCAGGGAGAATCCTGTATTGTTTTTGCCATAAATACAGTATTAATAATT
>JBAXXB010000385.1:0-3701 GCA_037128115.1 Bacteroidota bacterium | reverse complement strand
TTATTTGTTGCTGTTCAAAATAAAATGCCAGGAAATAGCTTAGTTCTGTTCACTATTTACCTGACTTGATCCGGATGAATTGATCCTTACCTGAAAACTGCTGGCAGGCCGCTCTAAAGGTCTTGAAAACCGGGCGAAAAGTACAAAATAACATCATTGGGCTTTGGATATGTTAATAAATTTTTAATATGCTGGAAATTAACAGACTGGAAAAAGATATTCAGAACAACAGGGCCAGGTCGATAATCCCATTCTTACCCAAGTGTTTGATAAGGCATAGTTCGAAATACCTAAAATGAAAAGAACGCCCGGTAATGAGCGTTCTTTTCATAAATTTCAGAAAGTTTTGGTTTCAGACCCATATTGAAAGAGTTTTTAAACTCATTCGATGGTATTTACATCTTGAAATCGTTAATATCCTTGGGATGGCAATTATTGATAAAACTGACGGCAGAAATGTTTTCGGCCCGGCCTTTACGGATGAAGATATCGGCGGATTTGGTATACACATCGCTTTTATTCGCGTCGTAAAGCAATAAGAAGCCTATCAGGACATTAGCTGCCATTTCGACCAGGCGGCGTGAATGAAAGTCAAAATATTCATTATCATTGTATTCATTAATTTTCTCCACAGTTTTCGCAAACTGTTCTGTCATTTTCTCGAGGGTTGACCTGAGATATTCCAGTTCAGGTTTTACCGGGAGCTGTCCCCGTTCGCGCATGGCAGCCAGGAAAGCACCATTACCGACATTACGGATAGCGGCAACTACCTGCAACTGCGAAGTTCCTTCATAGATAGTGGTGATTCGGGCATCCCTGTAAATGCGTTCGATGGGGAAATCTTTCATATACCCGGTACCGCCAAATATCTGTATGGCATCGTAGGCAATCTGGTTGCAGCCTTCACTGGAATAAAGTTTCACCAACGGGGTGAACATGTCGGCCAGTTTCTGGTACATTTTAGCTTCCTGGCGTTCTTCCGGTTCGAGTTTACGTTCCCTGGAGGCAAAATTGTAAGCCTTATAGATGTCTACATAACGCGCAGTTTCATAGAGCAGGGTACGCATGGCATCAATCTTCACCTTCATATTGGTGAGCATTTCATAAACGGCAGGATACTTAATAATAGATTTGCCGAATTGCTCCCTTTCGTTGGCGTATTTAAAGGCTTCACGGTAGGCTGCTTCGGCAATACCGACAGATTGAGAACCAACACCCAGGCGTGCCGAATTCATCAGCGACATCACATATTTGATCAGTCCCAACTTGGTATCACCTATCAGTTTTGCAGGTGCATTGCGGAATACCAGTTCACAGGTGGGTGAACCCTTGATACCCAGCTTGTTTTCGATGCGGCGCACGGTAACTGCATTATCGTTTCGGTCGTAAACAAAAAGTGAAAGACCGCGCGCATCGGATGTTCCTTCTTCGGAACGGGCGAGGACCAGGGAAATGTCAGCATCCCCATTGGTGATAAAGCGTTTTACACCATCCAGCATCCACCTGTGTTTATGGATATCGTAGGTCGCTTTTAACTGAACAGCCTGTAAATCAGATCCTGCATCAGGTTCAGTGAGGTCCATGGCTGCGGTTGCACCCTTGTGAAAGCGGGGAAGAAATTCGGATTTAATTTCGTCGGATCCAAACTCATGTATGGTTTCAGCGCAATCCTGCAGGCCCCAGATGTTGGCAAAACCGGCGTCGGCACGCGATACCACTTCGCCCGACATCACATAAGGCACAATCGGGATATTCAGTCCGTCGTACTCCCTGGGCAGGGTAAATCCGACCAGGCCTGCTTTTACAAGTGCATCGTAGTTTTGTTGCGTGCCCCGGGCGTATATAACTTCGTTATTGGTGAGCTTAGGTCCTTCTTTATCAACAGATTCAGCATTTGGACCAATGATTTCACCGCTGATTTCCCCTATGATCTCCATTACTTTATCGTAATTGTCGATGGCATCTTCGAAATCGAGAGGAGCAAAATCGTATTTCTCTTTCTGGCTATAGCCTGATTCTTTCAGTTTCACTATTTTTTCCATCAAAGGATGGTTAAGATGAAACCTGAGATGGGGATTGTCGGTATAGAAATTTTCCATTAGGGTCTATAGATTTACTTCGAGTTTTTCTTGTAATATTTGATCATTTTCGGAATTACATCGGCAACATTACCCACAATGGTGTAGTCGGCAATGTTGTTGATTGGCGCGCTGATGTCGGTATTGATGGATATGATCTGGGCCGACTGATCCATGCCTGCCCTGTGCTGCACGGCACCTGAAATTCCACAGGCTATATAAAGTTTTGGCCTCACGGTTACACCCGTTTGCCCGACCTGGCGTTCGTGTTCAACAAAACCGGCATCAACAGCAGCGCGCGATGCGCCTACCTGCGCACCCAGTATATCGGCAAGTTCGAAAAGCAATTTGAAATTTTCCTTCGATCCAACGCCATACCCACCTGAAATGATAACCTGTGAATTCTTGATGTCGATCCGGCTCTTTTCCATATGCCTCTCAATGATTGTGACGGCAAAATCATCATCCTTCAGGATACTCTTAGCGTCAATTTTCTTGAGTTTCCCCTTGAACTTGTTCGAAAAGATCTCCTTCTTCATCACTCCTTCGCGAACGGTAGCCATTTGCGGGCGTGTCTCCGGATTGATGATGGTTGCAATGATGTTTCCACCGAATGCGGGCCTGATCTGGTATAGAAGATTTTTGTATTCCGTCTGGGTTTTATTCTCAAAATGATCGCCGATTTCGAGGCTGGTACAATCAGCTGTTAACCCGCAACGCAATGCCGAAGCAACACGCGGAGCTATATCCCGGCCTATGCTGGTAGCCCCGAACAGGGCGATCTCGGGTTTTTCTTTCGTAAATAGGTCCAGTATGATGGACGCATGCGGAAGGGTGGTATAAGGGAAAAGCCGCTCTTCGTCAGCGTAATGGATCACATCGACTCCAAAGGGGTATAATTGAGCCTCCAGGTTAGAAATCTTATAGCCGATAACAATGGCTTCCAGTTTAACATTCAGGTCGCCGGCCAGTTTTTTACCTTTTGATAAGAGTTCGAGGCTGACATCTGCTATCAGTCCTTCCTCGGAAACTTCGCAATAAACAAAGATGTTGTTCACGTGCTATTTGTATTAATCAGTATGTTGAATTTATTTCGTTGCTTAGCCGATAATATGGCTGTTGATAAGTTCCTGCATCAGGGCGTCAATTTCCTTATCAGAACTTCCAATGACTTTGGAATCCTTGTGCTGGAAAACAACATTCTCTATCTTTTTAACCTTGGTTGGCGATCCTGAGAGTCCCAGCATTTCGGTCTCGGCCTTGAGGTCATCAGCGGTCCATTCGTCTATGAGCAGGTAAGGCCTGTCACTGTATAGCTCAGTATAGTCTTTTGTCTCGTTCTGCAGTTCTGTGACTGTCCGGGCATGCTTGTATTTCATCAGCAATTTGGCAATCCTCTGGCGGCAAACAGGGGCCGATCCATGAACGGTTATAGCTGCAGGCAAGGTTGAATTTACTACTTCCACTCCCCTCTCGAGCCTTCGTTTGACAATGATCTTTTTAGCATCCACCGAAAGTATTTCTTCTGCATAGGTAAACTGCGGAATACCAAGTTTTTCAGCCGTTTGGGGACCAACCTGGGCTGTATCCCCGTCGATGGCCTGGCGGCCTGAGATTACCAGG
>JBAXXB010000384.1:0-3710 GCA_037128115.1 Bacteroidota bacterium | reverse complement strand
CATCATAGCCCTGTTGTAACCATAAGCCAGGTTATTGGTTAATGCGCCTTCAGGGAAAATGGATTGGCCCTGAGGAGTACTTGCAATTGACCAGGAAGCAATATTAGTCAACGAAATGGTCGATTTTGAGCCTTCGAAATCATCGATGTAAGAAGTACCTGCCTTGCCGACAGCTTTGGAGTGCCCTGGAATAAATTCTGCAAATTCGGCATCGACCCTGAGTTTTGACGGGACCTTAGTACTGAAGAAGGGAAGTTTATCCACCATTCGCGTTATAAATCCCGACGGCTTTTGGTAGTTTATGCTGGCACCCCAGATGGTATTCGAGATAGGCTCATCTCCATAATTGGTTTTCTGGGTGATTGGCCTCTCATACAGGTTGAGTATAGTCGCCCCCAGTAAAAGGTCTTTGTTTACCTTATAATCCACATGGGTTCCCAGCAAGGTCTGGCTAAAAACGTTGAACATGGAATTGTTTTCAAGCTGGATATTGATAGGAGTACCGGAATTGAGTACTCCGTCGTTAATAATTTTTACACGGCCCAGGGTATAATCCACGGTATAATCGGTATTTTCGACCAGAAGCACACCACCGGCAGTCACCTTGACTGAACCTTGAGGAACATTGAGTGCGTTCAGCGATATTTCCGATCCGGATTCCGATTTATACTGCCCTTCCATGATGAACTTATTTTTCTCGGGAAACTGCTGTGCCCCGGTTTTGGTCATGGTATAGAGCGAATCGTAACACAATTTGTCGGCAAAAGCCTTATCATTAATCTTTGTACGCAGGTAGCTGCCGAATGGCTCCAGTTCAGGGAAAAATATCCTTCCGTTTGATGCCTGTATGGTACCACCGTTGCGGGCGGCATTGTCGATAAAGTCGAATGTTCCGTCGTGCGGGGGGTTGAGTTGAGGATCAAGATTGTCGAAACCAAAAATCTGGATAAGTGGAATACCTTTTACACCTACAGGACCATCGGTAAAAAAACCGGTTGGTACGGCGCTGCTGTTGCCGGTATACAGGATGTTGAAAATAAAATCCTCCTTGTTAATATTGTATGCTCCCAGGTTATAAACATTTTTCATCATCAGGTTCCATAATGGAACATGTGTATTGGTCGCCGTGCTTTTCAACAGTTTTACCATCAGGCATTTCGATGTTGGAATACCCTGGTCGGAAAACTCTCCTACCTGGTAAACCTTATCATCACCCAGAACAGTATACTGGTAGGCAACACCAAGGGTTTGATCGGGATTGATGGCCGTATTGAGCGAAATAAAGCCCAGGCGGCTGTTGTACATGAATTCGGAAGCGTTCAGTTTCCGGGCATTGCCAACCTGCTGGAAATCGATACCCTGGGTATATCCTTTCTGTTCAGTGAGATACTTGGACACTCCGTAAATATCCCTTACCTGGGTTGTATCTAACTGGTACAAAAGATCATTCGCGTAGTTATCGGGGTAGGATTGCTGTGAAGCAGGATGAACACTGGAGTTGTACGGATCTCTTTCGCCTATATCCTGGAATGCCACGAAGTTCCTGTTTTCGGTGATTGCGGCCCCGATATTGGTAACCCAGACTTCAATTTTGGTAATATTGATGTTGGAGGTAATGACAGGCAGGGTTTTTACGGCATCTTCAAATTGCCCGCGGAAATACTGCCCAAGGAAAAAGTGCCTGTTCTCTTCATAATCGAGGGCTTTGGTCGAAAATTTCTGCGTCTGGGCTCCGCCTTGTACGGTGATGTTCTGCACCTGGCTTTGCTGTTGCGAAAACACGCTTGTGACGGTAGCTTTGCCAAACTGCAACTGGGTCTTCAGTCCGAAAAGACTCTGGCTTCCCGTGATAAGCGTGCTGTTGAGCGGCATATTCACATTACCGGCCTCGATAAGCTTGATGATTTCGTCCTCTTTGCCTTCATATTTGAGCTTCAGCTTGTTTTCAAAATCGAAGGTCGCCTCGGTATTATAATTGGTGCTGAATTCGATTTTATCGCCGATTTTAGCCAGAACACTCATCTGGATCTTCATTTTGAAATCGAAATTCGTTGTACGGCGAAGGCGCTGGCTGATAAAGGGGTCATCGCGACGATTTGAAATTACGCCGAAAGTGAGTTCGGTACTTCCCTGAGGCCTGATGTCAATGGTGTTGCCGCCAAATACCCGGTCGAAAAGCTGGCCGCCAATCCGTAACTGGGGAATCACGCCCAAACGGGTAGCAGCGCTGTTGCTGTTGGCCCGCTCACGCCAGTAATTATCGAGGGCACGGCGCGTATCCCATTTCATGTATTCGTCGGAGGTAAAGGATACCGGGTTACGGTAGTCGATATTTCCTATTTTATCCGTTACGGTATATTCATTATTAACCGGGTCGTAGATAACATCCTCTTTCAGGTTGGAGGGGTTCTTCAGGTACAGCCCGCCGGTCGGGTTGACATCGTAAGGATTCTGGCTGTTTTTAATGGGGAAACGCAGGGTAGTATCCGATCCCGCTGAGTCGGGGGGCGCAATAAAACGGCCCTGTTGCAGCTTATCGGGTACGATGCCGCGCGAAGCACTCACACCCCAGATCAGAGATATAAGTATAGTAAAAAAAGAAAGCCTGGATACGTACCTGATATATCTCTTCAAACCGCTGGATTCTTTATCTTTTGATGCCAATGCCTTTCGGCTGGCGGATTAGTATTATTTTTTCGAAACATAAGCAAAACTTACACTGAAACGTCCCATTTAAAGGATTTTCAGCGCATTTTTAATCAACTGATCAATAGGCAATGCACTGCCATTGGCTTTAATCACCTGTTCCAGTGCCTTTTCAGCAAGGGGCCTGTTAAAACCTAACATTACCAATGCAGATAACGCTTCTTGTTTGCCTGTATTGTGCGCGGCAAATAAATTTTCACCTGCCGGCAGGTCTTTCATTATTTTATCTTTCAGATCAATAATGATGCGCAGGGCCGATTTGCCTCCTATTCCCTTGATAGACTGCAGTAATTTAACATTTTCGCGTGCAATGGCATCGGCTACTTCAGCCGGGGTTAGGGAAGACAATATCAGTCTTGCCGTGTTAGGGCCCACACCCGAAACAGATATAAGTTGCTGGAAAACATGACGTTCGCTGGTATCGGCAAAACCATAGAGTATCATGGCATCTTCACGTACGATGAGGTGGGTATGCAGCCGGCAGGATTCCTTTCCGTTGATCTGGGAATAAGTATTGAGCGATATATTGATGGTGTATCCTATACCCTGGCAGGCCAAAACGGCCGCAGTGGGATTCAGCTCAGCGATTTTGCCTTCAATAAAGGAATACATATGTAAGGAGTTAAAATAAAAATATTGTAGTATTGTAGTATTGTAGTGGTAAAAGAAGCAGGCACACACTCCGTAAGTATAAAATCAACGAAATAAAGCCGCTTTTACAAACTGCCTGCAAAAGTAGCAATTTAAAGGTAATAATAAACAAGTGGAAATGCGGTAAGGCAGGTCAGTATATTTACATTGTTCACTATTCTGTATTTTAATTTTTATCGATCCAGTGTGAAGGTATTGAGTCCTTTCAGGGCTTTGAGCCAGGCACTAACTGTACCTATGGAACTTCCCTAAGGTTAAGATGTCATCCAATATCACCAGACAGAATCTTAATTCGCGGACACTCCCTGGTCTTTGACACTTAATACTAAACTGAAAATGCCCTGTAAGGGCAT
>JBAXXB010000383.1:0-3728 GCA_037128115.1 Bacteroidota bacterium | reverse complement strand
ATATAGGCATAATTACCTGGTGAACAAGTCCTTGTTATTTAAACAGCAGACCCTAAATAATAGTCTGAAATATTTAATAATCAATACTTTGGGGTGACAAGTTAACGAGTTATAGAATTGTGGCCTCTCAAAGCCACTTCTGAATAAATGACATCAGATTAAAGTTTACCCGTTATTAACTTCCGGCAGCAAATAAAAAAGGAAAATTCCCGAAAATCTTCCTTCGTCCATCTCAAATACCTGTTATCTGAATCTCTTAATCCTGTTATGGCCAGAGGAAATCAAATCTCAGATTCCTTTTGTGAAAGCAAATTCCCGGGACATTCCCTAAAACAAGAAAAAAAAGCTGTTCCGGATGAGATGACTCACCCGGAACAGCCTTTTGAATAGTTATTAATCCCGTACTACAATCATGCTCTTCGTAGCCGAGTACTCGTGTGTTGTACCCTGAAGTACAAGACGATAGGTGTATACTCCCGGAGCCAGATCGAAATCAACTACATCCAGGTTGTGCAATCCAATGATCTGATCCTTGTCAATCAAGGTGTTGATCAACTTGCCCAGCTTGTCATAGACTTCCAGTTTAACCTTTCCTGATTCTGGCAGGCTGTATGTGAAGGTAGTTTTTGTGGTAAGCGGGTTCGGATAGTTGGTGATAAACATATCGGCACTCTCGACCTGTTGGGTTGTAAGTGTGACTGTTTTCAGGTTTATGTCATCCATCCTCCTGGCATCAATGTCTCCGATTTCCGTCATGGATTCAAGTTCGAACAAGTGCGTACCAGGCTGAATATCCGTAAGAACCATAGCCTTGATGTTAACGATCACATCGTCAGCACTTACCATTCTTCCCATCAGGTTAGCCCATGCCAGCCTTACAAATCCCTCGTCGTGACTGATGTTAACCACATCGTAATCAGGTATTTCTACTACCTTGATCAGGTCGTTGCGGTATTTCATGCCAAGAGTGAGAGCTCCGAGAGTAGCATTGCGGTCGATCCTGACTGGTATGGTCACTATCTCTCCCTTTTGTGCTACCAATTCGTTCTCATATTGGAGATTTACAGTCGGGCTTTCAGCCTTGAATTCAGGTGAAGGTGGTATGTAGCTTGCATTTACATCCCCGGTTGCGGCGTAGTAGATGTTGATGTAACCGTATTCGGGGCAAGAACCAACCGGACTACCCAGGGCAGTTTGTTTCACAATGCTGAATGGGGCACTGTTGATCGGGTTGCTCTTATAGTAATTGCTGATTGCCGTGGTGAAATACGTGTAGGTTGCCGTGCTCTTTGTAAATACTACGTCTGGAATATTCCCGCTTGTAAATGGAGTCTTGGTAAGCGAATCCGGAACCGGGAAAGTCATCCTTGGTAAGGTGTTTACAATTCGTCCAGCTACCCTGAAGTTTGGCGTATTGTTCGGGAAGGTAGGCTGCAGACCAGCGATACGGTATTGCGTGGTGAGTGCATCAAGAGCGGTTATGCCATTGGATGTGTTCACATTTGCAATATAATTGCTGTAGAATCCATAATTGAGGTCGCTTCCATAGCTCTTATTCCCTATCCATTTCCAGGAATATGGGGAACCATTGATCTGCGTGTTTCCGTTAATCATGTATTGCATGGCCAATGCATCAAGTGCACTTACACCGCCCCAGCTGTTCCACGTATACGAAGAACCTAATTGAGGATTGTATATATTCCCTGTTGTAGTAGCCTGGTTTACAAACTCCTGCCATACATTACCTCCATCCCATACGGTGATGTAATATTGCTTGGTCGGGTTCAGAGGGAAATTCAACTCGAAATACGACTTCATATCCTTGTTCACGCTCCAGTCGCCATGTTCGTCTATTACTTCTGTATTGACGAGATCCACTTTAGTCCACGTTTTCGCATTGGCTAAAGGATTTTCATTATTAATGGCATCTGTGGATTCGTAAAGAGCAACATAGAAATAATCAGGAGGAGTTGTACCCGTAACATTGGTATGGAAAGGCGACTGCATATAGGTCTCGGCTGAATTCCAGTATTTAACCTGTCCGGCAAGGGTTATAGCATTTGCCCCATCTACGGTTAATGTAGATGTGCATGTGTTGGCGTAACCATTAACTACATAAGTGTAGGTATAGGTATACGTACCAACACCAATTGATGCCGGGTTAAAGCTGTTGCTTGTTATTCCAGGACCGCTGAATGTGCCTGTTCCGGTATAAGTTCCGGTTACAGGAGTAAATGCACCCAGTTGAGTCATAAGGAAAGGCTGTGCGTTTTGGCAAACCGTTTCCTCACCATGGCAGGTAACCACAGGTACTACGTGATTCGAAACACTGGCTGAATTATTTGTGTGATCCGGATCGGTTGTTGTACTGCTTACAGTGCCGGTATTAGTGATAACTGTACCCGGTACTACATCGCCATTTACAGAAGCAACAAGGGTCAGGGTTGCTGTGCCATCCACCGGAAGAGCGCCTATGCTCCAGTTTGGTGTGGTCCAGCTTCCTGTTGCCGTGTTTGCGCTGACGAAGGTCAGACCTGCAGGCAGTATATCTGCAACATTAATATTGGATCCAATATTGCTGCCGAGATTTACTACCGTAATGGTGTACGTTAAATTATTGCCAACGATAACCGGATCAGGTGAACTGGTTTTGGTTATTGAAAGGTTAGCGATATCATCGTCGATAATAGTAGCCGTTGCCGTTCCTGAGGAGATGGTGATTTGCTGTCCATTGTCAGTATGCAGAACTACCGTACCTGTATATGCTTCAGTTAGTTCTGAAATCAGGTCGCCAAGTATGTCTACTGAAATGGTAACACTTGTAGTTCCAGCCGGTATGGTCACAGAAGTTCCGGGCTGTGCTGTATAGTCACTGCCAGCCGTAGCTGAACCATCTGATGTATGGAATGTCAATATTACATCCTTCTCTGCAAATTTACTCATCGTCGCAATGAAGTTTTTCGACTGTATAACGTTGGTTTCAGTTACAGTAAAGCCTGACAATGTGATATCAGCAATGTCATTGTCTGTAATAGTGCCAAGACCTGAGGCATCACTGATGGTTGCAGGCAGGGTACTGATATAGACCAGGTGGCTCAACGTTACATTATACGTTTCGGTTGGTTCTGCGATCAGATCATCCGCAATGCTGATGGTGATCGTGTGAGTAGCTCCGTTGATCGATCCGGCTGCGAAGGTTAAGGTACCGGTTTGAGTTCCGTAGTCGCTTGGGTTCAGTGCATCAATGTCAGATGTAGCAAAATCTACCGTCAGTGCATCCTGGATGGCACCTGTTAAGGTAACCGTGAAGACTGCCGTTCCGGCTGATTCATCTACCGACATATCATTGATCGCTACACTCGAAGCATCGTCGTCCGTAATAGTACCTACACCGGTTGGATCGCTTATGGTTGCAGTTATCGTTCCGTTGAACACCACGTTGCTGAGTATAACATTGTAGCTTTCGGTTGGTTCGGATATCACATCACTGGTGATCGTGATGGTGATTGACTGCGTTGCACCGCTTGCCGAACCTGCCGGGAACGTTACCGTTCCGGTCTTGGTGGTGTAATCGATGGTGGAAAGAGCAGATCCATTCGAAGTGCCATAATCAACAGTAAGAGCATCCTGTATGGCTCCGGTTAAGGTAACCGTGAACACTTCCGTTCCTGCTGATTCGTTCACACTTACATCATTGATCGCTACTGTCGACAAATCGTCGTCGGTAA
>JBAXXB010000382.1:0-3728 GCA_037128115.1 Bacteroidota bacterium | reverse complement strand
CTCTACACTGCTCTTCCGCCCGAAAAAAGAGCCGCACTAAGCCTGCTTTCAAGCGGGCATCAGACCGGGATAGTATTGCCAATGATGCTTGTAACATCTAAAATATCTCCTTCGGAATATGCTCTTGCCACCCTGGCCGTGCATACCAATTTCCTGGGGGATAAGGCTTCAGAGTCAACAGCAGCAGTAGTTGGTGAATTTGGCCTGCAACCGGTCCTGGTGGATTGGAGCAATGTGGAAGCGAGCTTCGGAGCTTTTCACAAACAAGCACTGGAAGTCCAGGAGTTTTTAGGATTCTTTGATGGCCCGGGAAAGAAAATGTCGGTAATAGCTGAACTCATCAACCAGGGTGAAAACGACCAGTTGGAATACAAAAGCACCGTGCGTTGGGATTTGCGTCAGAACAAGAAAAATCCTGCCATCGAGCATGCCGCGCTGAAAACGCTTACTGCCTTCTTGAATTCTGAAGGGGGTGATTTACTGATTGGCGTTGCCGATGATGGCTCACTGGTCGGCATCGAAAGCGACAATTTCCTTAACGACGATAAGTTCCTGCTTCATGTATGGGCTTTAATTAAAAATTCCCTGGGCCAGGATGTAAGCCCGTATATCAAGACAACGCTCGAAAAATTTGATAAGAAAACGGTGTGCAGGGTACACTGCCAGCGAAGCCCTAAGCCTGTTTTTCTCCGCCAGAGCGGCTTTGACGAGATGTTCTATATACGTATTGGTCCCAGCAGCGGAAGCATGGAAATCAGTGAAGCCGTGAAGTTTATTGGCGAACATTTCCGCTGATTTTTTCAACCCGGAAGCAGGCCGTTAAAACATCCGAAAACCGGATGTCAAAGCGCAAAACCCATATAAAGTTCAAAATTATGAGACGTAATACCATATCCGCTACCATCCATTTACTGTTGCTTTTCCTCGTCACCCTCACTATAAACAGCAGCTGCAAAAAAGATTCAACTGTCAATATTATCGGGTCCTATACCAGGACTCAGGCTTATGGGACAGGTACTTACCTGGTGAAGCTTACTTTCAGTGAAAATGACGTCATGAAATGGGAGCCTGTTGATTCCATACCCGGGCATAGCGCCACTATATTAAATTATAAAGTTGAGGGTGCGATTATTCACATTTACGGGGATAGTGATTGTGGCAACGAAGCGTATTATAATTTCACTCTTTCAGGTGAAATCTTGACTATTTTGGTTAAAACTGATGAATGTGCCCCCCGGCAGCTTGCCCTGTGCGGGTTATGGACGCAATTACAATAAGCGACAATCTGTAAAATCAGGATACACTCAAGGAAGCCCTTTCCGCTGTGAAGGTCATACTCAGTTTGCAAAAATGCAAGAGCCGGTGGGAATTCAAGCTTCCAATCCTTAGAATGAAAACCCGGAATAATCGTCGCCGGGTACTGAATAACCCATTAAATACAAGCTTATGCGAAAACCTGTCGATCCGCTTAAAATCAAACAATTCGAAAGTATGCGGGAACCCATGGATCTGCAGGCTGTAATAAAGGAGTCGAACCGCTGCCTGCTGTGTTTTGATGCTCCCTGCAGTTCGGCATGCCCGGCGGGTACCGACCCGGCCAAATTTATACGGCAGATAAAATTTTATAATTATAAAGGCGCGGCCCGAACCATACGCGGTAACAACATACTTGGGAGTGTATGTGCATTTATTTGCCCGGTCGATAAGTTGTGCGAAAAGCAATGCAGCCTGAAGGCCCTGGAAGATCCGATTGATATTAAAGGATTGCAGCGGTTTGCATCGGAATATGGAAGGCAATCAGTCCTTGAGCCTCTGCCGGAAAGCCTGAAAACCAGCGGCCGGGTAGCCATAATCGGTTGTGGCCCGGCAGGCATGGGCTGTGCTTCGGCATTGGCTACCCTGGATTACGATGTCACCATCTTCGAACGTGAAGATAATGCAGGAGGAGTGACACACTGGAATATTCCCGAATTCCGGCTTCCTGCAGATGCACTCGGCTACGATGTTTCAAACCTGCTGAGCCAGGGTGTGGAAATCAGGTATAATTCAACTGCCGCTTCAACGGAATCCATAGTAGGCCTGCTCGCCCAGGGTTATGATTCGGTTTTCATCAGTTCCGGGCTTACGGAGCCCTTTACCCTGCCATTCCTGGAAAGCTTTCCCAATGCCGTGGACTACATCTCGTTTCTTCGCCAGGTTAAATTCGATAAAGAGAGCATTGACCTGAAAAATAAAAATGTAGCCGTTATCGGCGGCGGAAGCGTCGCCATCGATTCAGCTGTTTCGGCTAAAGCCTGCGGAGCAAATAAAGTTTACCTGATTTCGCTTGAACATTTGGATGAGCTGCCTGCCGATTCCGAAGAAATAAACCTGGCGCATACCATGAATATCATTTTCAAGGCAGGATCACAAATTACCGGGGTAGTCCAGGATGGAACAAAAATCACAGGATTGACAGGTACCGAAACCGAATGGGCTGAACCGGGAAAATTTTCGCCCTCGAATGCCCTCCAGGTTCCAGGCACGGAATTCCGACTGAATGTCGACCTGGTTATTCAAGCCATAGGCACCTCGCCCGGCCGGGAGTTACCCGGTTTTGCCGAAGGACTCATAACAAAAGGAAAAGGTGTTATTGATGTTGACTCAGGTTTCGGGACTTCTATCCCTGGCGTTTTTGCCGGAGGCGATGTGGCAAATGGCGGAGCCACGGTGGTTCAGGCTGTGGGAGAAGGGAAAAAAGCTGCCGCTTTTATTGATAATTATATAGTTGGAAGGAACAGGAAATGAAAACAAAAGCAGATCTGAGTATTACGTTTTGCGGGGTAAAGTTCGAAAACCCTTTTTGCCTCTCATCCTCACCAGTCGGCAACCATGCTGAGATGTGTGCCCGGGCTTTTGATGCGGGCTGGGGTGGAATTGTTTATAAAACGTTGGGGCTGGAAGAGAGTTTTAAAGTGGTAATGCCTTCTCCGCGCCTTAACGCATATAATGTTGCCGATAAGAGGTTCATAGGCCTGCAGAATGCCGAGCAAATCTCCGACAGGCCTGTAAAGGACAATATCAAAGATTTAATTTGGCTTAAAAAAAACTACCCCAACAAGGTGTTGATTTCGAGCATTATGGGGTATAAAGATGCCGATTGGTCGGAACTGGCAAAAATGTCAGAAGCTGCCGGTGCTGATATACTGGAGTTGAATTTTTCATGTCCACAGATGGCGCATAAGTTTGCCGGCCATCGCGTTGGGCAGGATTTCCATGCTGTTGCTGCCTATACCGAAGTGGTGAAAAAAGCCTGTAAACTTCCTGTGATTGCAAAAATGACACCAAATATTACCGATATGGTCCCGGTTGCAATGGCTGCCAAGGAGGGCGGTGCCGATGCCATTTCCGCCATCAATACCATCAAGGCCATCAGTGACATTGATATTTACAGTTTCAACCCCTTACCTAACATACACGGTCATTCCTCTGCCACCGGGTTTTCCGGGGCCGCAGTGAAACCCATGGCCCTGCGTTTCATTTCCGATCTGTATAATTCAAAGGACCTCAACCTGCCGATCAGTGGCATGGGAGGGATAGAAACCTGGATTGATGCGCTGCATTTCCTGCTGCTGGGCGCCACAAACCTGCAGGTAACAACGGGAATATTAAGGTATGGCTACAGGATTGTCGAAGATATGATTGAAGGCCTGAGTGATTATATGATAACACGAAACATACAGTTACTG
>JBAXXB010000381.1:0-3740 GCA_037128115.1 Bacteroidota bacterium | reverse complement strand
CTTGTCCTGTATATTGGCAAAGGAAAAGATCATCTCACCCCCCGAACTGAAATAGGTTTTTGTCTGGCTGAAGGCCGAAATCGATAAAAAGAGGCCACTAATAAGGAGTAAATTTCTTTTTCTCATATTGGATTAAATTGATGTTAAACAATAATAATTACCCTGCCAAAGAAGATTCCCAGGCGTTTCCAGACACAAATATATATCAATTAATTGAAATACTTCCGGCTCAATAGAAGCAGATTGCTAAGCTTTTATGCTTTGTCAGAGGTTAAGTGGAACGTTTAGAATACCTTACTCTGAGATCAATTTGGATTTCCCTTTAAAAATTGCTGACATTTGTTTAAAAACCCTATTATAAAAGCAATCTTGAATATATCGCGTCCTACCGGGATTGACACGTCAGTTTATTAAGCAAATAGCTATTTGAAGAAAGAAAGTTACAATTTGATGGAAGACCGTCTTTAGCGGAAGGCACAAATTATAATCGTACAATAGTGAATCCAAAGCTTTAACCACTAAGAAAAACTATCCTATATTTGTTCATACAAAAACTCTAACCACCAAAAATATTAAACATTCTATATTAATGAACTTCTTCCAGAACTCCGTGCTCAACAAACATCTAAAAGCCCAGGATGCCCAGGCTATAAAAGTTGCATACGCAAAGTTTACAGCTTATTTTCATAATCCTGAAATACAGCAAAATATCAGGGAGGCAAAGGAAGAACAATTTCAGGAAGGCTTTTTAAGGGAGTTATTTGTCGCAATTCTCGGATACACACTCAATCCATCCCCCAACTTCAATATCACCACCGAATACAAAAATGTAAAAGACAGCAAAAAAGCCGATGGCGCAATTCTCCTAAATGATCATTTGCCTTATGCAAAGGTAGTTGCCGTTATTGAGCTTAAAGGAACCGATACCACCGACCTGGGCCGCATAGAAGGCCAGGCATTCGGCTATAAAAACAACCAGGCTGATTGCATATATGTTATTACTTCCAATTTCGAAAAGCTGCGTTTCTATATTGAAAACGCCATTGAGCATATAGAATTCAACTTGTTTACCCTTACCGAAAAAGAATTTGAACTGCTATGGCTGTGCCTGGCTTACACCAATATTGAAAAAAACGTCCCCAAACGCATCAAGGACGAATCGCTAAGCCAGGAAGACGTTATTACCAAAAGCCTGTATACCGATTATTCCCTGTTTAAAAGGGAACTGCATCACAACCTGGTTACGCTCAATCCGGATCATGATCCCCTTACCCTCTTTAAAAAATCACAAAAGCTCCTCGACCGCTTCCTGTTCCTCTTTTTTGCCGAGGACAGGCAATTGCTTCCCCCTAACTCGGTTCGGCTGATACTGGACGATTGGCGCGACCTACAGGACCGTGATGTGGAAATAGCCTTATATTCCCGCTTTAAAAAATATTTCGAGTACCTCAACACCGGCTTCAAAGGAAAACGCTACGACGTATTTGCATACAACGGAGGCCTGTTTAAAACCGACGTTTTGCTCGATGGGTTAAAAATAGAGGATGAGCTGCTTTTCAGGCACACGCTGAAACTTTCCGATTACGACTTTGTCAGCGAGGTGGACGTAAATATACTGGGACATATCTTCGAAAACTCCCTCAACGAACTCGACGAAATTAAAGCCCAACTCGAAGGGCAGCAGGCTGACAAATCCAAAAGCAAACGAAAAAAGGACGGCGTTTTTTATACTCCCAAATACATTACAAAGTATATAGTCGAGAATACCGTTGGCAAACTTTGCACGGAGAAAAAAGCGGAGTTAGGTCTGATTGAGGAAGAATATACTACCGATCGCAAACGCACCACTAAAACCAGGCAACCTTTATTCGATAAACTTACCACATACCGCAACTGGCTTCTTCAACTTACTATTTGCGACCCGGCCTGTGGTTCCGGCGCTTTCCTGAACCAGTCGCTCGATTTCCTTATTAATGAACATCGCTATATCGACGAACTTCAGGCCAAGCTATTTGGTGATGATATGGTATTGAGCGATTTCGAAAGGAACATACTCGAAAACAACCTCTTTGGAGTCGATCTCAACGAGGAAAGTGTGGAGATAGCCAAACTCTCCCTTTGGCTCCGCACGGCCCAGCCCAACCGCAAGCTCAACGATTTAAACAATAATATCAAATGCGGAAACTCGCTGATCGACGACCCGGCAATGGCAGGTGATAAAGCGTTTAACTGGCGCGAGGAGTTCCCTGCTGTTTTTCCCGAAAAGGCAAAAAAAGCCTGGCATATAACCACTGCCACCCACAATTCGAGGTATTCGCAACGAATGTTCGAAAATCATGTTCAGCTTGGTGAGCCGGTATGGTTATCCGAAAAGGAAGAAATTATTGTAACGCAAACCATTGCCAAAATAGTTATTGAAGACAAGCTAAATGTGCTTGCCTACAATATTTGTGGCGACCATATGCATCTGGTGCTGGTATGTGAGGATGAGGAGCTGCCCTCCATTATGCAGAAAATAAAAAGCATGAGTGCCCGTGCCTGCAATATTGCCATGGGGCGCACAATACCCCAAGCCGAGGAGCATGCTCCTCGGCTTGAGGGTGAAAGGGGAACCACTCAATTCCATTTATGGACCCAAAAGTTTGGTTGCAAAGAAATAGTTACGGAAGAACAGCTCAACAATACCATTACTTATGTTCAAAACAACCGTATAAAACACCAAATTTCTTCTCCCAATACCAATGATGATGGAGCATGCTCCATCGCCATTGGTGACATAACAGCAAGCTTTACCTGCCCTGTTTCACATGCATTCCGCACCGAATACAAAGGAGGCTTTGATGTGGTGATTGGAAATCCGCCCTATGTTCAACTCCAAAGCATGGGCGAAATAAGTGATATACTCAAAAATTGCGGTTACGAAACCTTCGATAAGGGTGCCGACCTGTATTGCATTTTTACCGAAAGGGGCTATCAATTACTCAAGTATGGTGGTATACAATCATTTATTATGCCCAACAAATGGATGTTGGTTGCTTATGGTAAACCATTACGTAAATTTCTTTCGACAACTGGCTTACGGCAGGTTCTTAACTTCGGCGATATACAGTTTTTTCAGGAAGCAGCTACCATTGTTTGTATTCTTGTTACTCAGAAAATCCAACCATTCGAAAATGTTGAAGTTTTGTCTTTGAATCAAAACACTTATAACGGTGACTTTATCACAGAGATACCAAGCAAAATATACAACTACCCTGCCTCTAAATTTAGTGAAGAGGAATGGAGCATTCAGCCATATAATGATTCTCGCAAGTTGGAACAAATGAAATTGAATGGTACTGAATTAAAAGATTTGCCAATTAGTATAAACTATGGGATAAAAACAGGGTTTAATGATGCGTTTTTTATTGATGAAGATGTTCGTAAAGAACTTATTGATCTGGATACAAAAAGTTCAGAGCTTATTACTCCCATGGTACGTGGTAGAAATATCATTGCTTATGGCAATTTTGGTAGCGAATATCTGATCAATGTTCACAACGGAATTAAGGAGAAAAATCCGCCATTATTACCAATCAGAATAGAATCTTATCCTGCCATAAAGAAACACTTGGATGGCTTTTATCCTATGTTAGAAAAACGAGGAGATAAGGGCGATACTCCTTACAACCTGCGTAACTGTGCCTATTGGGAAGAATTTTCTAAACCTAAAATCATATATCCCAATATGACTTCGGTAT
>JBAXXB010000380.1:0-3753 GCA_037128115.1 Bacteroidota bacterium | reverse complement strand
TATGTATCAGAAACCGGCTGAAAAACAGGAAGGTCCCAAGCTTTTTTCAGTTCAAGATATGTTTCCTTATACCCGGCATCAGATTGTATCAAACCGGAAATAACCTGCTGTTCCGCCAGGCTGCATTCGCCTGCCAGAAAACTGGTTATTTGTAACTCTATGTTTCGGTTTTTCAACATCTGCATTTATTATTTCACACTATATAGACACCCCAGATTGATTTTACCACTACAGGCCTAAAAAATATTTTTTGATCATCTGAGCACAAGGTTCATTATCAGGGCTATAACACCGATAAAATCTTTAAGGTATATCCGCATAAATTCCAGCGAACGAGCCATTTGAGTTTCTACGGTCTTGATATTCAGGTTCAATCTTTCGGCAATTTCGTGGTATTTAAGTCCTTCGAAGCGACTGAGTTCAAAAATTTCGCGGCGTTTAACCGGTAATTCCAGCAAAGCTTTACTGACTAATTCGCTGAGTTCGCTATTGGATTCGTGATCGTTGGTGCCGTGAATTTCTTCCAGGTTATCCCCGTAATCAATAAATTTCCGTTCCGTCTCTATTTTACGGGCATGATTCAGGCAGTGATTGAGGACAGATTTGCGCAGGTAGCTGCTAAAGCCGGAATTTATATGGATATCGCGGTGTTTATCCCACAACTTGCAGAAAAAATCCTGGACAATTTCTTCGGCAGCGTCCTTATCGGACACATAACGGCGCGCAAAATTGCAAAGAAACGGATAGTAGTCCCTGAATATCTGTTCAAAAACAACGCGGTCACCTTCCTTCAGTCCTTTCAAATACAGTGCATCTTTGTCGGCCATTCGGTTTACTTTGCAAGCTTATTACATTGCCCGTAGAAAAAACAGGGTTTTGGAAATGCAAATTTAGAAATAAATCAGCAATTCTTTATCAATAGCCGTGGCTCCATCATATCAGCTATGGCATATTTTACTCCTTCACGTCCCAAGCCGGAGTCTTTTATCCCGCCATAAGGCATATGATCGACCCTGAAAGTCGGCACATCATTAATAATCACACCACCCACCTTCAGCCTGTTGAAAGCCATATTCATCTCAATAATACTATCGGTAAATACACCGGCCTGCAGCCCGAACCTGCCTGAGTTGATCCTGTCTACTGCTTCTTTAAAAGTTCTTACCGACTCTATTACAACCACGGGGCCGAAAACTTCGCCGGCACAAACCAGCATATTTTCATGTGTGCCCGCTAATACGGTAGGCTGCATAAAACTATTTTCTCTTTTACCACCGGTGAGCACTTTTGCGCCATCCTTTACCGCTTCACTTATCCAGTTTTCCACCCTGGCTGCATTTTCTTCATCTATCATACCCGACATATCTGTGGCGGGATCCAATGGATTTCCTTTCCTGAGGAGGTTTACTTTTTCTATAAAACGTGCGGCAAAAACCTCAAATAAGCCGTCCAGAATATAAATACGCTGGGTGTGTATGCATACCTGGCCTGAATAAGAAAATCCGCCAGCTACACATTTGGCTACGGCAGCATCCATATCGGCACCATGCGAAATGATTACCCCCGCATTGCCACCCAATTCAAGCACAACTTTTTTATTCCCCGCATCGCGTTTCATTTTCCACCCTACTTCGGGTGAACCGGTAAACGAAAGCAGGCTTATGCGCTCGTCGGTCACCAGCTTATTACCTGTTTGCCTGTCCATGGGTAAGATGGAAACGGCCCCTTTAGGCAAATCGGTGTGATCGATAATTTTAGCGAGTAACAAAGTGGTTAAAGGAGTGAGACTTGATGGTTTGAGTATAATGGGGCAGCCGGCAGCAATAGCGGGAGCAATTTTATGCACGGCCAGGTTAAGAGGGAAATTAAAGGGTGCGATGCCGGCAACGATGCCGACAGGAAAATACTTTAGCAATCCCTCCTTTCTCTCTCCGGCCGGGGTCCAGTCGATTCTCATGTATTCGGATGGCAGGCGTTTGCTTTCTTCGGCGGCAACGATAAAAGTCTGAATTGACCTGTCGACTTCGGCCAGGGCATACCGAACGGGCTTGCCCGACTCGAGCGTTATGAGTTCGGCAAACTGCTGGCGAAGGGATTTTAGCTCTTCGCTGATCTGCATGAGAATGCTGTATCGTTTGTAAGAGGGTGTATTAGCCAGTTCTTCAGCAATATCCGCGGCTGCCTTTATTGCTATTTCCAACTCAGTTTCTCCCGCCAGGAAGGTGGTTGCCACCAGGCTTTTATCAAATGGGTTGATCACCGGCAGTTGTTTGCCGGCTGTAATAAAATTACCTGCACAATATATTTCGAAGATCCGGCCAAAGTCCATGTCGTTTCGTTTTAGCAGTTAAAATTACAATTGATTCATGGAACTTCGTGAGATTTTACCAAAAATTGCTGAAGCAAGTCACAAACTATCGCAGGGGCCAAACTATTCACCCCTGAAAGTAGTGACCAGGTGAGTCAACTGTCGCTTTTTGGGCTATATTTGTTACGGAATAAAAAATTACTATAATGACTGAAAACAATAATGGTAAAATACTCATGGCTTTTATTGCAGGTGCCGCTATAGGTGTAGCTATAGGGTATTTCCTGAACTCATCAAAAAAGGATGAACTGGTAGCCGACCTGAAAGAAGGGGCCTCGAACCTCAAGCAAAGTATTGATGACAGCCTTGATAAGGCCAAAGACATTATTGATGCTTTTAAACATACTGAAAACCAACATGGTACTGAAACCCAAGCCGATGCCTAAACCGATAAATGAACGGCCTTCCGTTCCGGAAGAGTTGAAAATACTCCTGACCGATTACCTTGAAGCCAGGCTCAGCCTGTTTAAACTTGAAGCCTTTGAAAAGATAGCGAAAGTAACGGCGGCTCTTTTCTCATCGGTAGTGGTCGCTTTACTGGGCTTTTTTCTCTTATTTTTCTTCAGTATCAGTACAGGAATTTACCTGGGCGAGGTTTTAGGCAGCAATGCGTTAGGATTCCTGGTTGTAACCGGTGTTTACCTGTTGCTCTTCGCGTTGGTATTATTCGCGAAAAAAGATTTTCTCGAAAAATTCATTATTGAACGTATCATTGGCGAACTTATGCGAAAGGAGGGCGAAGATGAACAAGCCGGTTAATACGATCAGCAACCTGGAGAAACTGATACGTGAGAAACATGAGTTAAAAACGTTCTGCACATACCAGGAAAAACTGATCAGTTATAAATACACGGAATTCAAAACGAATTTCCCTGAAATACTGACCAACGAGGTATTCCCCATCAGGCAGGAACAGGACAAAGACATTACTTCAGTACTTGGATTTGTAAACGACCTGGTTATACGCTTCCTGCCTGAGCGCTATAGAAAGAGCAGGTTTACCGCTCCCATACTAAAATTCCTGGAACTATTGATAATCCGGGCCTTTAGCACTCACCCGGAACCCAAAAAATCTTAATTTCTTCAATCACTAAGAAAGGAGTCATCAGGTAGAAGGCAACAAGGTACATCAAGCCAGACCATTTAAAGGACAAACATGGATCTCTTGTACCCTTCAAGCCTTTGAACCCTTTGAACCTTTGAACCCTTTGAACCTTTGAACCTTTGAACTCTTTGAACTCTTCGAACTCTTCGAACCTTTGAACCTTTGAACTCTTCGAACTCTTCGAACTCTTCGAACTCTCCGAACCTTTGAACCTTTGAACTCTTCGAACTCTTCGAACCTTTGAACTCTCCGAACCTTTGAACTCTTCGAACCTTTGAAC
>JBAXXB010000379.1:0-3773 GCA_037128115.1 Bacteroidota bacterium | reverse complement strand
ATTGTTCATAAATCACCAAAACAAAGCAAATATTTATCTGGCTTGAATAAAAGATATTTCTACATTTGAGCCTTTTAAAACTCAATGCTCAGATGGCTCAGAATATAGATCCAAAGCTTAATTACGAAGAATCCAAACGCCAAATTGGCTACCTCGACCGGACTGAATCAACCCAGGAAACCTACGATCGTCTCGGCTTTATGTCGGGACTCGAAGTGCACCAGCAGCTCAAAACCGTTCAGAAACTTTTCTGCCGTTGCCCGGCAGGGGTTTACCAGAAACCCGGTGATTTCGATGCCGAAGTTGTGCGACATATGAGGCCCACCCTCAGCGAACTGGGTGAATACGACGGAACTGCTTTGATGGAATTTAAAACCCGGAAAGAGATAATTTACAGGCTGAAAAGTAAAACAACCTGTACCTACGAAGTTGACGATACACCTCCTTTCCCGCTAAACCGCGAAGCCCTGGGCATAGCTATTGAGATTTCGCTCGTTTCGAAACTCAATATTGTCGGCGAAGTGCATATCACCCGCAAGCAGTACCTCGACGGAAGCATACCTACAGGGTTTCAGCGCACAGCCATCATAGGAGTTGAAGGGGAAATTCCCTTAAAAAACAAAAAAGTCCGCCTCATACAACTGAGTCTCGAGGAAGATTCCTGTCGCGAAGTCAGCGACATAGGCCATACCCGCATATACCGTACCGACCGTCTCGGCATGCCGCTCATCGAAACCGTTACCTACCCGGATATGACCAACCCCGACGAGGTGAAGGAGGCCTGCAATTATATCCGCTTCCTCGGCCGCAGCACAGGCAAGGTACGCACCGGCATAGGAGCAGGGCGTGAAGATGTTAATGTAAGCTGCAAAGGCGGCACACGCGTCGAGATAAAAGGCGTGGCACACAGCCGCTGGATTCCTGATCTTACCCATATTGAATGCTTCAGGCAATGGGCCTTACTGGCCATACGCGATACGCTGAATTCACGTGTCCCGGATGTTAAAAGCTGGAAACCATCGCATACGGTACTCGATATTCATTCCATGAGTGCCAAAAACGAATTTGTAAAAGAAGCCAAATCCAATGGGTATAAACTGGTAGCCATTAACCTGCCGGCTTTTAGAGGAATACTCTCTCATTTTACACAGCCTGGAAAAATGTTCGCCAACGAACTCATGGAACGGCTGAAAGTAATTGCCTGTATCGAACTGCCCAATATGGCACATACAGAGGAAATCGAAGCTCATTTCTCCTCTAGTGATTGGGATAAGGTAAATGTATTGCTGAAACCGGCTGATAACGACGCCCAACTTATTATACGGGGACTTGAAGAAGATATAAAAACTGCTCTTGAAACAGTGGAAGAACGCTGCAGGCTTGCATTTGCCGGTGTTCCACCCGAAACCCGCAAGTCGTTCGAAAACGGGACCACCATCTTCGAACGCGTACTTCCGGGAGCCGACCGTATGTATCCTGATACCGATTCCGCCCCTATACCCCTCGAAAATGACTATATCGAGTCCCTGGGTACGAACAAACCGGAGGAAGTGGTCGAACGGTATAAACGACTGAAAGACTGGAATGTCCCGGAAGACTGCTTTACTTACATTTTCAAGAAAAACCTCTTCCCCCTCATCGAACGGATAAATTCGGAACTTGGTATGAGCCCGGCTTTTGTGGGGAAATTCTTCGGGCATACGGTAAAATGGGTCGAAGGCCAGTACAAACCGGCCGCAGAATTCGATTACAAAATTATATATGCCCTGCTCCGTTTTCTTAAACAACGGGACCTCGACCTGGGCATAGCACGCCGTATGCTTCCCTTGGTATACCAGTATCCTAAAATGGAATTCGAATCGGTGCTTACCAGCATAGGATTCAAAACAGTTACCAGGGACCAGATTGCCTCGAAAATACCCTTCCTGCGGAATAAACTGGCCGAAATACGCCTTTCGAAAGGAGCAGGGGTTGAACATGACTGGATCATGGGACAACTACGCCGCCAGGCCGAAGGCAACATAAGCATGAAGGAATTGCATGAAGCGGTCGGGGAGTAGTTCCTCTAGTGGACCGAACTCTTAATAGATGGTCGTGACGCGTGAAAAATCAGCATGACCCTAATCAGGTGCATGGCTTCAAACTGACGGCAATCGACTATTGAAACAATCGTAAATCGTAAATCAAAAATCGCAAATAGTAAATACATAATGGCTGACGACATTTTTCAGGGATATAAAGGCTTAGCACTCGAGGTACTCAAAAAATACAATGTCCGGGTTTGGGGCCAGGCGGTTGTAAACACAACCCGGGGCGAGTTTTCCGGGACCATACTTCCCCGCTCCGAAAATGATGATGATAAACACATTGTCATGAAAATCCCTACCGGTTACAATATAGGCCTCGATGTAGCGACCATCACAGGGATGAAAGAAACCGGCTATAAAAAGGCAAATTATAAGATTCCAGAAAAGGAATTTCCCTATACCGAAGGCTTGCCCCGGGTCAAACTCATTGGAACGGGCGGTACCATCGCTTCGCGCCTCGATTACCGAACCGGAGCTGTAATCCCGGCGTTCTCACCGGGTGAATTATACGGAGCCGTGCCTGAACTGGCTTCCATCTGTAACCTGACTACCGAGAAAGTATTCGCTGTTTTCAGCGAAAACATGGCGCCCGATAACTATAAAAAATTGGCCATTGCTATAGGCAAGGAAATTGAAGCCGGTGTCGACGGCATTGTAATTGGACACGGAACTGATACACTGCATCATACGGCTGCTGCTCTTACCTTTATGGTACAGAATTCGCCGGTTCCTATCGTCCTGGTGGGTTCACAGCGTTCGAGTGATCGCCCCAGTTCCGATGCTGCAATCAACCTGATGCACGCATGCACGGCTGCCGGTCACGGCGACATAGCCGAAGTCATGATTTGTATGTTTGGCCCTACCAGCGACGAATATGGTTTCCTGCACAAGGGTACCAGGGTGCGTAAAATGCATTCCTCCTACCGATCCACTTTCCGCACCATAGGCGATACGCCCCTGGCCACCATTACCCGCAAAGGATTGAAACCCATTAAGGATACTTACAACCATCGCCGCAAGGACCGCAAGGTTACTATACTTCCTTATTTCGAGGAAAAAGTTTCGATTGTTTATTATTATCCCAACATGCAACCCGATATTATTGATTCGCTGGTTGAACATGGGTATAAAGGCATTGTAATTGCCGGCACGGGTTTGGGCCATGTGAACAAATCGGTGTACCCGGCCATTGAGCGTGCAACCAAGGCAGGGGTTGCCATCTATATGACGGTTCAGACCCTCTGGGGATATGTGCACATGTTCGTATACGATACTGGACGCGACCTGATGGCTAAAGGAATCATTCCTGCCGAAAATATGCTTCCCGAAGTAGCCTATATTAAATTAGGATGGGCCTTAGGTCAAACCAGCGACTTGGAGGAAGTAAAGCGGATCATGCTTACGCCGATCAACGACGAAACTACCCCCGGCGAACCTTACAATGGCTACCTTGTTTACCAGGGCGGTGTGCCCGAAGTGGAAGAATTTATCCGTAAAGTACATAAATAGTCACCCAGGTTCAACGAAGTAGACCCGAATGAATAGCTTGGAAGTGATTTCAAAAAAAGGCTAAGGCTGAGGTTTAGGTTGAGCAGATAAACCTTAACCTTATGTTAACCTTAACCTTAACCTTAACCTTAACCTTAACCTCAACCTCAACCTCAACCTCAACCTCAACCTCAACCT
>JBAXXB010000378.1:0-3782 GCA_037128115.1 Bacteroidota bacterium | reverse complement strand
TGTAAATCTTCTCCAAGAAAATATAAGGCAGACACAGTTCTGTGAACACTCCCTTTGGCTAATCACTAAATAGCCGATATATCGCACTTATCTGTAATCAGTATTATTACCTAAAGGATTAAACTTTATAATAATTATCAAATCTTGCCACTCATGTTTATAGTACATGTTCAATGTGCCGTATCTGTAACGTTAATATATTACAAATATAATTTCTTTTTAAATATCCGGCTTATCTGCATTGCTTTTTATGTTTATCCTATTTACTGGTATAATTTTAATACATGCCCTTTCCTTTTTGTTCTGAATTCTAAAAAACAAAAATCCCCGCCGCCAGCGGCCACAGGGATTTTGATACCACTACTTCACCGTTTATTTTTCGCTATTCACTTTTCACTCTTCACTTAAAACTTAAAACTTAAAACTTCGTAAGCCTAACTCTTATTTTTCACTCTTCACTTTTCATTTTTTAAGCCTTACAATTACTTCCGTCATAATCCCGTCGTTAATAAAAAACGAACCCGTTGCAGTGCTATACCCGCCTATAGCAACCTCGTACAAGTATTCGCCTGCATCCAGGTCGTTTATAAAGGTGCCACCCTGTTCGCCGGTATTTTTTACGCTCTTCCAGAGTTCCGATCCGGCTTTCGCTCTCACCGTTACATTGGCTTTTGCAAGCGGCTCGCCGCTTTCGTCGTCAACTACCCAAAGCTGCAACGAGCGTGTACGATGGCCTGTCTTTATTATTTTTCGCCGGGTATAGTAATCCGAATAAAACAAGGGATTGGCAAAACGAATGGTTTCGACCAGGGCATCCATTTTGTCTACGGTGGTATCGCCTGCCTGCATAACGGCAAGCAACTCTTCCTGGGTATGCTTATGCTCGTCAATAGCCGTGCGTGGTGCGGGTATTAACAGCATGTATTGGGTTATAAGGCCCTGCAGGGTTTCAATCATTTCCTGCGTGCCGCCGTATTCTTTAATAGCCCCGGCCAGTTCGAGGGCTTTGTTATAAATTTCCTGCGTACTTGCCAGCAGCGAGGAATCCGATAGTACTGCCAGCGAACTTTTCGAAATGTTCATCTGCTGTTGCAGCCTTGCATTTCCTGCCATCACCGCATAGGCCCGCACTATGGCCGCCAGTTCGGTAGCTTTTAATACCAGTTGCTCACGGGTGAGCCGTTTTTCGCCCGCATTGCCTTTGGTATCCGTTCCCAGGGCATTCATAATCACCAGTACCTGTTCAACCGTGCCATTCAATAAAACAAACAGGGTGGCAAAGCCCGGTAAAGGGTCGGTTGTGGCCGTGTTTACCCTCAGGAAATCACGTAATACCATCCACATGCTAAGTTTGTTCTGAAGATTTGTGTTCATGGTTCTGAATTTTTAGAGATAAGTAGTATAGTAAAGTAGTATATCCGGTATAAAGTTACAACCGTTAAAAGCAAAAAGCAAGGATTTATCGAAAATAATCATATATGTTAGATGTATGCAGCGCCTTTTTTGTAAAACATTCACTATTTGCTTTGCTGCAACTAAGTATCAGGTCTTTATGCCGATTTTATACCAGCAATTTCCCTCATTATCTCAATAATAGTACGGGCTATTTCCTGTTCTCCATTATCAAATTACCGCATCAGCACATTATCCAATTATCGCATCAGCACATTAGCAAATTATCACATTATTATTCTATCACATTATCCCATCCCGAACCCGCATGATCCGTCCCCGGGCAAAAATGATCCGTACTTGAACCCGCATGATCCGTTCTTGGACAAAAATGATCCGTACTTGACATGAAATGATTTATTCCGGGGCACGCATTATACCATCTGGGCCTGAGATAATTCGTTCCCGGGCAAAAATGATTCGTTCATGGGCAAAAATGATTTAGTCCTGGATCGCAATGCTTCTTTCTATGTGTGCTATTGTGCCTGTTGTGGTTCATATTAATTAGAAAACCACTAAGGCACTAAGAACACTAAGAGACACTAAGGGATATTATGTGTGCTATTGTGCCTGTTGTGGTTCATTTTAATTAGAAAACCACTAAGGCACTAAGACCACTAAGGACCACTAAGGGATATTATATTTACTATTATGCCTGTTGTGGTTCATTTTAATTTGAAACCACTAAGGCACTAAGAACACTAAGGGACACTAAGGGATATTATGTGTGCTATTATACCTGTTGTGGTTCATTTTAATTTGAAACCACTAAGGCACTAAGAACACTAAGAGACACTAAGGGATATTAAGCAGATCTAGGAAATCCTTTCGCCTATCTGGTGAACCATTTTACAAACTCTTAAAAGCCTGCATATTTTTTCCCATTAATTATAGCTTAACAGTCTACTGTCTCCCTCTGTATGCAAAGTGTTATCAAGCTAAATACGATTTGCACTTAGAATCACAAATCCAAAAAACGGCACAATCCACTCCCTCCCTGATTTCAGGGAGGGCCGGGGAGGGTAACGGCTCTCTTAAAAGCAAAAAATCAGAATATAACCCTATTTTCATCTTATTTTAGCCTTTGGTGTAAGGCAAATAGGCTATTTTATAGTACACAACGCCTCTATAAGCCACAGCTAATTATTCAGTTTCAGTATTATTGCTAAGCTACTTCTCCATTAGTTACCACCAGCCACATCACTAAGCCGCCCATTGTCCCATTCCCCATAAAAACCCTGATAAAAACCGCCAACCAAGCAACGTTATCCGCCAACACTTTCCTACATTTATGCCCTCCTTCGCGATGGCGTGGAGGCTTGCAACAAATTAACCCTGCAGCGGTGCATTCAACCTGCACTATAACCGAATTTCTATGGTAAAATACCTACTTCTCCTCGCCCTCGTTTCTATGAATTTATATCTTGCAGCCCAACAGGATATAAATACTCCATCCCGCATGTTCTGGCACCAGGACTTTTCATCCGGCAGGCTCCCCGAAGGCTGGATCAACCAGGCCGTTAACGACAGCAACCTGCGCTGGGAATGCACCAACCAGCCTTTCCCGGGTTCCTACGGGCGCGATCAGCAGGCTCCTCCCATTGCTTCGGCAAGCGGAGGCTTCCATATGCAGTATGCCCCGGCCGTGAGGATCGATAAGTATTACCGGCGCTGGGAAAAAGCGGGTATCTGGCCCGATGCGTATTTCCAGACCGCAGCCATCAGTTGTTCAGGCCGCAGCTCCGTCGTTCTTACGTTCCAGCAGAACTTTATGTGGAACGACTGGGGCAAAGTGCGCCCCGGCGGGGGCTTATATGTAGGTGTTTCGAACGACGGCATCAATTTTAAAGAGTATGAAGTTCGTCACGATATAGCTTCCGAAGCCGACTGTCCCAACCCTATGCATGTCGAACTCAATATAAGTGCCATAGCCGCGTTTCAGCCTGCTGTTTACCTGCGTTTTTACTGGAAAGGCATTTATGCCTGGTACTGGATGGTGGATGATATCGAACTTTCCGAAGCCCCTGAGGCCGATCTCTCCGCTTCGGCCCTCGTTTCGCATCCCCTGGCCGGCAACACCTTTACCAATGCCGATATATTCCGCTTTAACATCGTAAACCTGGGTTCCAAAGCGCTTTCACAGCCTTTCGACTGCTACCTGCAGGTTGATAACAGGCCCGCTCTCAGGCAAACGATACCCCTCAGCGACAAAAAAGCACTTGCTGTAGTCGATACCATAGTTGCTGCCTTTCCCCCCGTCGATCTTACCGATTATGGCATACATACCATACGTTTTTATACCTCCCTGCCCGGTGATACACGCAGGAGCA
>JBAXXB010000377.1:0-3799 GCA_037128115.1 Bacteroidota bacterium | reverse complement strand
CGCCTGCATCGTGAAGCAGTATGATATTTCCCAGCCCCTGTTGGGCGATGGCCCTGCCCACAATGGTATCCACACTCACCCCTTCCTGCCAGTCCTGGGGATCGATGGAAGAGCCAATTGTGAGATATCCTTCGTTTTTGGCGGTGTATATTGGCCTGATCTGCAAGGGGTTGGTTGGTTCAGCATCGGTATTGTAGGGTGGCCTGAACAACATGGTAGCGTGGCCGGTTATACTTTCGATAATATAGCCGGTTGAACGCAACTCCAGTTTCAGCCGGTCATCCGATGCCAGTTCGAGGTTCGGATGCAGGAAAGTGTGATTCCCTATTTCATGCCCTTCCTTATAAATGCGCTTTACCAGCGGCAGGTTTTGCTCGGCATTGATCCCTGTCACAAAGAAGACTGCAGGAACTTCGTACTTATTCAGGATATCCAGTATATAGGGAGTGTATCTCTCGTCGGGGCCATCATCGAAAGTTAAAACAATCTTTTTGGGCGATTCCCCTGTCTTATTAATAACATACCCTGAAGGGAGCTTTATGTACTCTTCTTCCGAAATCAGTTTTTCTTTTGTATCGACCTGGATATCAATGTTTCCTGGACTGGGCTCGGTAAGTATGTTCAGAATTTCACCCGCACCTTCGTAGTCAACGCTGGGCGATGACTTTGCTTCCGAAAGAATGCTGCTGTTAAACGGATTAGCTGAAAGTGCCTTTTCAGAAAGATCATGGTTGTAAAATTGCCATAACCTGCGGTCTTCTGAACCTAAGTACCAGATTGCGACACCCGATGTTTCAAAATCTGCAGCCGTCCGCATAGCATTAAAGGCTGTTGCAGCATCAGCAAAATACACGTTATGGAGTTTGTCATTTTCGTCGTAATAATCGTAGCTCAGGTTATACGTGTCGTTGTCATAATTCACTTTTCCATCACTTTCCTGTGCGGTCGAAAGGGCTTCCTGGTAGGTAACATCCTCTCCCAGGTGACCGCTTTGCCAATCGTAACCGTAAACCGGTATACAGAGCACAACCTTATCCGAAGGTACTTTTTTACAGAGTTCATCCAGGCCCGCTTCTAACCAGTATTGCGCGGCTACGGGTCCGGGTTCGGAAGTGGCGTTATGCTGATCATATCCCATCAGGAAAAGAAAATCGTTGTATTTTGCCAGTTCGGTTACATTGTAGTCTTCATTAAAGGGTGCAATATCCTGGCAAATCATGTAGCCTTTATCATGAAGTGCCTTATAGAGTTCTTTCTGGAACTGTATGATGTTTTCATCCGTTTTCTCATTTAATAAATCTTCGAAGTCAATATTAATTCCATTAAACTGGTATAGACTCAATACTTTCAACAGGTTTTTGACCAGGCGGGTCCTTCGTTCGGGAGAGGTGATGATGCGATGCACGTTATTGCCATTCCATTTGTTGTTAAAATAGTTGGAAAGCATAGGAACTATGGCAAGGTGGTTTTGCCTCATGATTTCGAGCGCCGAAGTATCAATATCCAGGGCAATTTCATCGGATGTATCCTGGATAAAAAGCCATTCAGGAAGCACCATGTTCATTTTGGAAGCATTTTCTTTCAACGAATATTTCGATTGAATATCCCAGTTGACGTAAAAAGCGGCCCGGACGGGTTCGTATTTTTTCACTTCTCCAGGGATGACTCTATCCCTTTTATAAAAATCGTGACCTTCCCGAGCCCTGGCTTCTTTAGCCAGTTTTAAAAAATGAGCAGTCTCTCTAGCCGTGATGTCGGAAGTTGGGTATTTTTTTCCTTCATCCTGCGAAAGAGCCAGGTGTTCGCGTAAAGTCGGAAGTTTCAGAACCTGTTTATGGAAAAGCGAGATGAATATGGAAGCCATTCCCACTATGAGCAGGACGCCAATAATTTTAACCACCCATAAAAATCGTTTCCATCGGGAAGAGTCTGGGGAGTAAAAAACCGGTTTATTTGTAGCAGGCATCTTAGTTTAATTAAATTTGGCAAAAATCAAATTATAGGTTGAGTCAGTTCTAACTCATAATTTGTACCAAAGTTTGCCTTAATTTGGTTAAAAATTCTTAATTCAGAATCGTAGAAGGCAAAGTACGCTTTTTTTGCAAGTTATGCTCGATTCAGCGCAAGTAAATGAAAAAAAACGCTTGCCGTATCAAGTTAAAAGGTACTTTTGCATTGAAAATTCTAAAAGTAGTCATCATCACATGGACGAAGGCCCTGATTTGTACCGATTATTAACCTGATTTCGGAAGAAAATATAGGCTGAGTTTCAGCGTCCTCCCGGAGTCAAAACATGGAGGATGCTAGTATGACAGCATTAACAACATTTTACTTAAGCCAGGTTCTGGGAATGAAAATTTATTCCCGGGATAACGAAGTTATTGGTAAAGTCCTGGACTTGCTGGTTTTTTCGGAGCAATCGACGAATGAGGATCCTGCGCGGCCCAACGTGGTCGCGGTTAAAACTGGAAGCCGTTCGCACCCTGTTTATTATAACTTCAGCTATTTTGAAATAAACCGCAGCAAAAAGGCCATCACTGTCATCTGCAATAAGAAACAGCACATTGACGATGACAAAGTAGCAGGTTTCCTGCCACTGAAAGAGAATATTCTTGATAAACAGATCGTTGACCTGAACGGACGTAAACTGGTTCGCGTAAATGATGTGAGGCTGGCATCAATACCTAGCGGCACCTATGTGGTAGCAGTGGATGTTGGAGTGGAAGGTCTTTTACGCAGGCTGGGAGTAGTTGTGCCGGCCAAGAGCATTGCCTCTGCCATTCACCTGCCGATTCCCTCGAAATTTATTCTCTGGGACGATGTCGACACCCTGGATACCTCGAACCTGAATATTAAGCTGGGAAAACCCCTTACGAAGCTACAGATGCTTCACCCTTCGGATCTTGCCGATATTATTGAAGAACTGGGACGCAGTAACCGTACCAGCGTTTTCAACAGCCTTGATGAAGAACAGGCTGCCGATGTGCTCGAGGAAATGGATCCCAAACTCCAGGTTGACCTGATTGAGAGCCTGCCTTTGGCAAAAGCTGCCGATGTGCTCGAAAAAATGCCTGCCGACGAAGCCGCCGATATTATCGATCTTCTCCAGAACGACAAAGCCGAACTTCTGCTTAATGAGATGGATAGTGAGACTTCGAGCGAAGTTCGCGAATTGCTCGAATATTCGAACCGGTTGGTGGGTAGTATCATGAGTACCGATTTTATGTCGTTCCATGAAAACGAAACGGTTGAACAGGCATTGGCCTCCATTCGCGAAACAAAACCGGAAGAGCCAATGTTATACAACCTCTTTGTGGTTACTCACAGCGGGAAGCTCCTGGCAACAGTTTCGCTCCGCGATCTGATAGTTTCGGAACCGGCAGTGGTGCTAAGGCAGATCATGCGCAAAAATCCGGTCTCAGTTGAGGATAACGATAAACTCGAGTCCCTGGCCGAAATTGTATCTAAATATAATCTGTTGGCTGTTCCGGTGGTTAACCGGTTCGAAGTGCTTGAAGGCATGGTGGTGATTGATGACATTGTTGATGACTTGCTGGGTGCCAGGAAGACAAGGTAAAAGAGAGAGACATTATTATGACAAGAAAAATCAGCCTGCCCAATAAAGGCTTATGGCGTAATTTACTCATATTCTTCGCGTTGCTCGGACCGGGAATAATTACCGGCAGTGTCGACAACGATGCGGGTGGTATCACTACCTATTCGGTAGCAGGTGCGCTATATGGGTATAAATTGCTTTGGACCATGATACCGGCATTTATAGTATTGCTGATCATACAGG
>JBAXXB010000376.1:0-3807 GCA_037128115.1 Bacteroidota bacterium | reverse complement strand
CCCGGGTAACTGGGTGTAAGGAATTGCCCATGCAAAGCTGCCGTTGCTGGCTGTACCCTGGGTGATCAGATTGCAGAATGCACCTCCCTTCCATAATTCGATCCTGACATCCTGGGGGATGTTGTCGAGCCAGGCTATCATATGTGTAGAACCTCTGGCCCAGAATTCCCCTCCGTTAGGTGAAAGCACGGTAATAAAGCTGCCTTGGGAGATGGTAAAATCAGCATCGCTGAAATCGGATGAGGCAGCATTGGAAAGCCCTGTGACTTTTACACGATAGTCGTTACCGGGTATTACCGAAGTCGGAATGATCCAGGTATAAGGGCTTATGGCAGAAGAAGTGATCAGCGCACTGAATACTCCGCCTTTCCATAATTCGATGCGGGCATACTCAGCGATATTATCAACCCATTTAACCTGGCATGAATTTCCAACACACCAGTTTTCACCCCCGTTAGGCGAAACGACTATAATTCCTGCTGCCGGGTTTCCTATGGTGAAATTTGCATCGCTGAAATCATATACCGTTGTTGTAACACCTGCCGAATTTGCTACAGCCATGATCTTTATTTTATAATCATTTCCAGCGGGACAGCTTCCGGGAATAGCCCATGCGAAAGGACCAGCAGCAGGAGTGGAGGCCGTGATCAGCGAATGGAACACTCCATTTTTCCAGAGTTCTATCCTTAAATTGTCACAAAGGGTACTGTGCCAGGTTATCTGGTGGGTTGATCCGTGTTGCCAGGATTCACCTCCGTTGGGAGAAGTGACGCTGAGCGTTCCAGGCCAGATCGTGAAGGCGTCATCGCTGAAATCATATGCTCCTGCATTGGAACCTGTGAGACAGCTCACCTTAACGCGGTAATCGTTACCTGCTGCGATGGACCAGGAGGGAATCCAGGTAAAATAATTGACTGAAGAGGCAGTCTGGCTGCAAATACAGGAGTAAAAGACTGAGCCTTTGAATAAGTCGATCCTTACACTCACCGGGCTGGCACTAACCCACTGAATCAGCGAAGTACAGCCGGGCGTCCGGGTTTCACCGCCGTTCGGTGAAATTACGGTGATGAAACTTCCCTGGGAGATCGTAAAATCAGAATCACTGAAATCATAGGAGGCAGTATTGGTTAGTCCCGAAACTTTAATTTTGTAATCATTTCCGGCTACCAGGGAGGTCGGAATGGACCAGCTGAATGGGCTGGCGGCGGATGCGGTTATAAGCGTATTGAAGACTCCACCTTTATATAATTCGATACGTGCATTCTCGGCTATATTATCTATCCATCTGACCTGGTATGTGCTGCCTGTAAACCAGATCTCCCCGCCGTTAGGTGAAACAACGGTTATACCCGCGGGGCTTCCTATAGTGAAATTCGCATTACTGAAATCATATACCGTAGAGGTGACACCGGCTGCATTGGTGGCACAAAGGATCTTGACTTTATAATCATTACCCGGGAGGGTGGAAGCCGGAATAACCCAGGTGAAAGTTCCGTTGGATGGAGTAGATGCGCTAATGAGGGAGTTATATACCCCGTTTTTCCAGAGTTCAATCCTGAGGTTATCGCAAACAGTGCTGTTCCAGGTAATAAGATGAGTCGATCCCTGCTGCCATGTTTCCCCGCCATTGGGCGCAGTGAGAGCGATGGTGCCTGCATTGATCGAAAAATCGGCATCGCTGAAATCGAAGGTTCCTCCGGCGGTGCTGGACAAGCATGTGATTTTAACACGGTAGTTGCTCCCGGGCTCAACTGACCATGGTGCGACCCATGAAAAGGACGCTGCAGTTACGCTGGTTTGGCTGCAGATAGTCATATAGAAGAGCGGGCCTTTGTATAGTTCAATTTTTACACTTGAAGGAGTCGAGGTTATCCATTGTATGGATGAAGGGCATCCGATCAGCCAGCTTTCCCCACCATTGGGTGAGGTAACGGTTACGGATGTGGTGGCGAAAACTGATCCTGTAAAGATCATTCCCAGTATAGAGAGTAGAACCTTTTTCATTTTCAATGAATTTGATATCAAAGATATGCAAAAAGTCTAGATTTATCAATAGTAGGATCTGATTTTAAGTGAATTACCTAATATTGTAAGTAATTCTTTTGTATTAGCTTTATCCTGACTGTCAACTGATACGGCAGGCATTTAATTACAGGTGGAAATTCTGATAGCCGTCAATTTCGGGTGCTTTTACCTAAAAACATTTAAATTTGGGGATTGAATGAAGCGGATTGTTAAAAAGAATAGAAATTGCAGATCGTAGTCTACAGCCTGTTTTTACCTTGTATCGTTATAGCGGGTTCCTGAAGTTTCACAGCGATGGTACAAAGTTCACAAAGGGTGGCAGGCATTTAAGCACGAGGAAGCAGATGAAAAGGAAATGCATCGGATAATTGAATATTCGAATATAGTGTTTCTGAATATTTGTTTTTGTACTTTTGGAATAATATTTTAATTCAATGTAATTGGGATGAACTGTATAACCGGCAGAATTTTAAGGATGCAAAAACAAAGCGTATTGGGCCTGGCGATATTTTTTTTATTTTTTCCGGGTTTTATCCCCGGAGCGCATAGCCAGGAATCGAAATCGCCTAAAAGGGATCTGAAAAACACCATAAGGATCAACTTAACCAATCCCTTGATTTTCGGCAGCCGCTCCTTTATTATGGGCTATGAAAGAACAGTCGGTAAACATCAGTCTTTTTCGGTTAATTTAGGCCAGTTTTCCCTTCCCAAGTTGTTCAGTATCAATACTGATTCTTTACATAATGTAAGTAAGAGCAATAAAAGCTCCGGTTTTAGTTTGAGTGCCGACTACCGTTTTTACCTGGCGAAGGAAAACCAGTATCATTCTCCGCATGGTATCTACATAGGCCCCTATACTTCCTTTAATTATTTTGACCGAAAATTCGACCTCCACGCCAATACGGCCTCTTTTACAGGCGATTTGAGTACGGATTTTAGTTTCAGGGTGGCTACCCTTGGTTTTCAGCTTGGTTATCAATTCGTTATAGGGAGGAGATTTACATTGGACCTGATTTTGTTTGGTCCCGGAATTTCATCCTACAAAGTTAAAGCTGCACTAAGTACTTCATTGGACCCGGATTCGGAGGCTGAATTATTTACGAAAATAAATGCAGTCCTTAAAGAGAAAATACCTGGTTACAGCCTGGTTGTCAAACCAGGGGCATTTGAGAAAACAGGTTCGGGTAGTATAACCAGTTTTGGCTATAGGTACATAGTTATGGCAGGGTTCAGGTTTTAAAATACCTGTTGAAATTCAACGTATAAAATAGCAGAATTCAAAACAGGTATTTTCTGAATGAGGAATAATAACAGGCCATTGAACTGGGTTGTTAATATTCCTCTTTTTTAATCCTTTTAATTCGTTTTAATTTCGGTTTACAAAACATTCCTGTCTTCCAGGCATATTCCCAGCAGTTACTTAATAATAAGGGTAAAAGAGTGTTTCTTTTCAGGATGGACAAACGTTGAAAAATGTATCCATCCTGTTTTGTCTAATGTAAATTGGGAACCGCGAATGCGGGAGGGGGGAGGCTGAAAGGAAAGCCATTGATATAAATAAGAAAGGAGAAATAAGTTTTAAAGCGGCTTCGCTTCACTTACTTCTCCTTTCCCGATTCCTTTCAGTACAAATTGAATTTGATGCTCATGCTTTTGGGTCAACCTGATTCTGAATACTATTCCCTTACTTAATCAGCGTCACCGTCCCGAACACCGGCTCCGATAATCCTTTATGCTCACCCATATCCTGGTTGAACCAAACCGATCCATCGCGGAACACGG
>JBAXXB010000375.1:0-3810 GCA_037128115.1 Bacteroidota bacterium | reverse complement strand
TTTTTTTACACCCAACTCTTTTGAACTTAAGCAGGCTGTTTACTGTTTAATCGAACAGTTTACCATATTAAGCCTAAATTTGCCGCATGACCTACGAAGTGCCTAAGAAGAAGATTACCATGCCTGGATTGCGTAAGCTTTTCAGGTTGTACCGCTATATAAAACCATACAAATACGAATATGGCCTCGGCCTGCTTTTCCTGTTGGGATCGAGCAGCGCCAGCCTGGTTTTCCCAAAACTGCTCGGCCAGCTGGTCGACCTGGGAAACCAGGGGAAACTGGCACAGGAAATAAATCGTATAGCGTTGATACTGATTGCGGTGCTGGTTGGGCAATCGGTGTTTTCCTATTTCCGTATCTTTCTTTTTGTACGCGTTGCCGAAAAGACACTTGCCGACTTGCGGCAGAGCACGTTTAACCACCTGATCCGCCTGCCGATGAAATTTTTCCAGTTCCGCAGGGTAGGGGAGCTCACCAGCAGGATTTCGTCGGACATCACCCTGCTGCAGGATGCACTCACCAGCACTTTGGCTGAATTCCTGCGCCAGCTGATCATTATTATAGGCGGAGTCAGCCTCATGATGTTTACCTCGTTTAAGCTGACCCTTTTCATGCTCTCAATACTGCCTGTCATTATGTTGCTGGTGGTATTTTTCGGCCGCTATATCCGCAAACTAAGCAAACTGGCCCAAAGCCAGGTGGCTGATTCGAATACGATAGTGGAGGAAACCCTGCAAGGAATTCAAAGTGTAAAGGCTTTTACCAACGAGTTCTTCGAGATGGCGCGATACCGGGAAAAAACGCATGAAATTGCACTCACCGGCATAAAGAACGGCAAACTCAGGGGCGCATTTTCATCCTTCACTATACTCGGACTTTTCGGCACTATGGTGGCTGTGATCTGGAAAGGATCTACCCTCCTGGCTACCGGTGAACTAGCTACGGGTGAACTATTCTCGTTCGTGATCTATTCCATGTTTATTGGAGGTACCATTGGGGGTATGGCCGATGTGTTTGCCAGGGTTCAGAAGTTTATAGGTGCAACCGAGGACCTGCTGGAGATATTTAACGAGCCCGTCGAAGAAGTGAATGAACCGGCAACCTTGCCCCTTGAACAGGTATTGCATGGCAGCATCCGTTTCGATAAACTTTCGTTTAGTTACCCTACACGCCCGGATCAGCAGGTGCTTAACGAAATCAGCGTAACTATAAAACCGGATACACTGGTAGCGCTGGTTGGGCCAAGCGGGGCGGGGAAATCTACCTTTGTTTCGTTGTTGCTCAGGTTGTATAACCCCACTTCAGGGCAGATACTGTTCGATGAAAGGGATAGCCAGGGCATACCTGTGACGGCATTGCGCAGCCAGATGGCTATTGTGCCACAGGATATTTTCCTGTTTGGCGGGACCATCAGGGAAAATATTTCGTATGGGAAACCCGGGGCAAGCAACGAAATGATACTGGAGGCAGCCCGCAAAGCGAACGCATGGGATTTTATCAGCCAGTTCCCTGAGGGCCTGGATACCCTGGTAGGAGAACGCGGAACCCAACTCTCGGGCGGCCAACGGCAACGCATTGCCATAGCCCGTGCCGTGCTTAAAGATCCTAAAATTCTTATACTCGACGAGGCCACTTCCTCCCTCGATTCCGAATCGGAGCGCCTGGTTCAGGATGCGCTTGAAAAACTGATGAAGGGCAGGACTTCAATCGTCATTGCCCATCGTCTTTCGACCATCAGGCAGGCCGATAATATACTGGTGATGGACAACGGCCGTATTATTGAAACCGGAACCCATGAACAGCTTTTACTGGTAAAAGACGGTCTCTATCGCAACCTGAGCGAGTTGCAGTTTGCCGGCTAAGAAGACATGGATTGGGTATTTGACCCGGTTTTCAGCTGTTGTATCCTTATTTTCTAACAAAATTCCTCCAATGGCTGTCATCCTGGTAATCTGCCAATACTAGGGTGTTGTTTGAAAATGAAAACGACGACATCAGGTGGTTGAGTTCCTGTTTCAGCATGGTAATGCTGTTGGAAATCAATTCGGGGTTAAATCCCTTTATGCCAAGATCAATAACCATTTCCATGGATACAATGCGGCTAAGTACTTTGCCGAGTTCAACAAGCTTTCGCTGTGGAAGTTGCATATCCAGGTTAAAGTTCAGTATTTCTTTGATATGCTCCACTGATTTTCCGGTAAGAGAGTAGTTTTTCAGGAATTGGAATAGATTATTCTCCTTGGCCTGTTTCATTAGTTTTACCAATGACTCCGAAATCTGAGCGTACAGAATGTCATTGGAGCCTTCAAAAATCTGGAAGGGGCGGCTATCGACTATGGCCCTGCCGGCAATATGATTCTGTTTGTATGCTTTGGCCCCTACAAGCTGGAAAAGTTGCTGCGCGGCTTCCTGCATCATATCGGTAGCGATGGTTTTCACCGAATTGGCTTTCAGTCCATGCGGTGCCAGGTCCATTTCGGACCCAGCATTTTCGCTGCTATGGGCGCATATGGCTGAACTGATTGTATAGGCCGATTGAATGCCGGCCAGCCGTTGCTGCACCTGGTCGTAGTTGAACAGGCTCTTGGATCCCACGAAGCGGGTTTCGCAATGCAGTATAGCCTCATCGAGCATACGTTTGATAAACCCCAGGGCCATAGCTGGAATTTCCATCCTGCTGCGGTGCAGGGTATCGAGCATCATAGAGATGCCCGTTGTTTTAGGTTCAAGTTTGAAAGGCACGGGAATCTTGACATCTATTTTATTTCTTCCGTAAGGAATGATATACAGGCCCAGGCTTTCAAAATACTCCTCAACTTCTATGATCTGCCCTGCCTTGTTGTTGTCGCAGATAAAAAAATCGATGTCGCGCATAAGATCTCCTGCAGCAGTTTTCCGGCGGGCTGTCAGAAGCCAGTAATCGGCGCAACCCGTCAGGCCTGCCCAGTGTTTGGTCCCTTTAAGGTGATAATGGCCATCTTTCTCCGTGTAGGAGGTCCTCATATTCAGTGCGTCACTGCCGAAATTGGGTTCAGTAATCATCAGCCCACCCATCTTTTTATTGACAACAAAGTCTCTGAATATGGGCTTTTTCACCTCTTCGTTGGCATATTTTGCCACCGGCTGAAGAAAAAGGGCCCAATTGATGCCCAGTGTAAGCCCCAGTGCAAGCGACTCGTACGATGCTGCCGAAATAATCTCAATACTTTCGTACACATGTGCTCCCCGACCCCCGTATGCCTTTGGGATAAAGGCGAGGAAAGGGTCAGCCGACAGTATTTCGCGCAAAACAAAGGGAGGCAACCCGCGCTTCGTTTCGAGCTGGTTGACATCGGCCCTGTGATGAAACACATGGTCTAATTTGTCTGTAAAATTGCTGAGGAACTGCCCGAAAGGAAGATGCACACTGGATGTAGGTTGTGTTAACCCGGCAAATTGATTTGAATATTCCATGTAGGTGATTAAATCGGTTAAAGGTATTTGCCTGGCATCATGTGGAAAGCAGGCCTTTTGAGTTCAATGGACCGGGTAAAGTTGGCCACCGGCGAAAACGAAGAAACCTGAAATGAGGGCAACATCAATGCGATGTAAATATTTAACAAATAGTAATACTGATTGTTTAGCCGATGGCGTGAATTTATTATTCATGTCAGCAACTAAACGGGAATAATTAGTAATCGGGCAGGACCTAATCAGGGGTGAATAATTATTCACGACTTGTTTGAGGCAGGATGTAGATGTGTGAAATCGCTTGACGTGCATGGGATCAAATCCAGGATAAAATCAAGCCAGGTTCAATCTGCCCTTCTT
>JBAXXB010000374.1:0-3876 GCA_037128115.1 Bacteroidota bacterium | reverse complement strand
TCTCGATATGACAGGATATTCGGCAGTGAACCTGGCTTTCAGCCATTATTTCCGTTCCTATACGGGTTCCTCAGCTACATTATCCTATAGTATCAATAATGGTTCAACCTGGACTACCATACAAACATACACGGCTACTTCGGCAAACCCTGCCTCTTTCAGCCAGAGTATTCCAGGTGCAGCAGGACAGGCAGCCGTTAAGTTCAAATGGAATTACACCGGCAGCTACGGGTATTACTGGGCTATTGACAATATTAACATTACCGGCACCGGTGCTGTTACTCTAACTGTAACACCAGCAAACCAAAATGTAACCTCTCCTGCAGGCACTACTCCTTTCGCTGTTACCACTACGGCTGCATGGACTGCTACCAGTAATGCAGCATGGTGCACAGTAACCCCTTCGGGAACAGGCAATGGCACTCTTACAGCTACCTTCACCCAAAACGTAGGCGCTGCATCACGCGTTGCCAATATCACAGTAGCTGCTACCGGAGCCACATCTGTTGTAGTTACGGTTACCCAGGCAGGCACTTCACCCACACTTGCTGTTACTCCTCCAAACCAAAATGTAACTGCTCCTGCTGGAAATACAACCTTTACGGTGACTTCAAACTCAGCATGGGGTGCAACCAGCGACGCAGCTTGGTGTACCGTAACAGCTTCGGGTACAGGTAACGGGACAATTACTGCAACCTATACACAAAACGTTCTTCTGACAAGCCGTATTGCCAATGTCACTGTAACTGTTACCGGGCTCACACCTGTAGTGGTAACCGTTACACAGGCTGCCGGATCAGCTACTTTAGCGGTAACACCTGCAAACCAGAACGTAAGCGCTGCCGCCGGAAATATCAACTATACAGTAACTTCCACTTCGGCATGGACCACATCGAGTAATGCAGCCTGGTGTACCCTTACACCTTCGGGATCCGGCAACGGAACACTGGTTGCTACCTATACGGCCAACATATTACCCACTTCGCGTATTGCCAACATTACCGTTACCGTTACCGGCCTGACGCCGGTTACTGTTACCCTTACCCAGTCGGGTGCCTCACCTACCTTAAGCGTAACCCCGGCCAACCAGAATGTTCCAGCTCCGGCCGGAAATACAAGTTTCAGCGTTACTTCCAACTCGGCATGGATAGCCACCAGCAATGCTGCTTGGTGCACAATTACTCCTTCCGGAACAGGTAACGGAACTATTGCCGCAGCATACCTTGAAAACATCACACTTACAGGCCGTACTGCTAATGTTACCGTTACAGTAGCCGGATTAACACCGGTTGTTGTTACTGTTACCCAAGCTGCTGCTGCTCCGATATTAATTGTTAATCCAATCAATATCGACGTGCCTGCTGCAGCCGGAACCGCAAACTATACTGTCACATCCAATGCCCCCTGGACTGCTACCAGCGGAACCTTCTGGTGCATAGTAACCCCATCGGGATCCGGAAACGGGACACTGGCTGCTGTTTATGAGGCAAATACCTCTACCAGCCCACGCATCACGTATATGGCTGTTTCTGCAACGGGTGCTAACAACGCCAATATAACCCTTACACAGGCTGCTGCTGAGCCATTCCTCACGGCAGATCCGCATGTTCAGAATGTAGGCATGGCTGCCGGCACCGTCAATTTCACCATTAGTTCCAATTTATCGTGGACAGTTAGCAGCGATGTTCCCTGGTGTACAGTTACTGCTTCAGGAAACGGCAACGGAACTGTTGTTGCTACTTACAGCGACAATGCCTTTGCTTCGAGCCGTGCAGCTAATATTACCATTACAGCAAACGGGATTACTCCTATATCAGCTACTGTTAATGTAATTCAGGCCGGCCCATCGGCTGCTCTGAATGTGGCCCCAGCTATTCGCACTGTTACCGACCCTGCAGGCAGCACCACTTTTGCTGTGACTGCAAATACCTCATGGACCTGCAGCAGTGATGTTAACTGGTGCACCACTACCACCGCAGGTTCAGGCAACGGAACTATTACGGCAACCTTCCAGCAGAATCTCACCCCGGTTATACGTACCGCCACATTACAGGTAAATGGTGCAGGAACACTTCCCGCCTCTGTTAAAGTTTTACAGTTGCCGTCGTTTGTTTCGGTAGAAGAAAATCCTGAAAACCTTCTTAAGGTATATCCTAATCCTACCACAGGACTTTTTGTGATCAGCAGTGCATCGACCGAAATGATCGAAATGAAAGTAACCATTCTCGATTCCAAGGGACAGGTTGTCCTTTCGAAACTATGCAACGGGGCTAACAATTATTCCTTTGATCTTTCGCAATCAGCCAGGGGTGCTTACTTTATGAAAATTGAAACCGGGGGCAAAGTACACCTGCTCAAGGTGATAGTTGAATAAGACCTTACTTATTGTTCGCTTGCTCTTTTATTTATCGAAGAACGTCTGCCTCTCAAAGGCAGGCGTTTTTTTTATTGAACTTCACGGCAATCATCAAAATAAAATATCTATCTATATCCATTGAAGTTATAGTAATGTTTCTATATTTGTTAAACCAATTATTCCACATTTTTAACCCGAAAAACAAACCATTTTATGGATTTTAGTTTCACCGAAGAGCAGTTAATGATACGAGATGCGGCCCGCGATTTTGCCCAGCGGGAATTAATTACTGATGTTATTGAAAGAGATGCCGGAGCAATATATCCCACTAAACATGTTCAGCGTTTAGCCGAACTTGGCTTCCTGGGAATGCTGGTAGATCCCAGATATGACGGGGGTGGAATGGACACCGTTTCGTATGTGCTCGCCATGGAAGAAATATCGAAAGTCGACGCTTCGGTAAGTGTTATCATGAGTGTGAACAACAGCCTGGTTTGTTACGGAATTGAAGCTTACGCCAACGAAGAACAGAAGGAAAAGTTCCTGAAGCCCCTTGCCCGGGGTGAAAAAATAGGCGCCTTTCTCCTCTCGGAACCTGATGCGGGTTCAGATGCCACTTCTCAGCGGACTACTGCCGTGGATATGGGAGATTATTACCTGGTGAACGGCACCAAAAACTGGATAACCAATGGCAATACCGCAGGCACCTACCTGCTGATTGCACAAACCGATCCCGAAAAGAAACATAAAGGCATCAACTGCCTCATTGTTGACCGTCATGCACAGGGAATCAGTGTCGGCCCGCATGAAGACAAAATGGGCATGCGCAGCAGCGACACCCATTCGGTAATGTTCAACGATGTGAAAGTACCTAAAGAAAACCGCATAGGTGCCGATGGATTCGGTTTCACTTTTGCCATGAAAACGCTGGAGGGTGGCCGCATAGGAATCGCCGCCCAGGCGCTCGGAATCGCCAGTGGTGCTTTTGAACGGGCAGTTCAGTATGCCAAGGAGCGCAAAGCTTTTGGCACCTATATTGCCAACCACCAGGCTATAGGATTCAAACTGGCGGATATGGCCGTGAAGATTGAAAATGCACGCAACCTATGCCTAAAAGCTGCCTGGCTGAAAGATCAGAAACAACCCTACGGTTTTGCCAGCGCTATGGCTAAATACTATTCAGCCGAAATAGCCATGGAAGTCACCACCCAGGCCGTTCAGATACACGGTGGGTATGGGTATGTAAAAGAATACCATGTAGAACGCCTGATGCGGGAGGCTAAACTGACCCAGATATATGAAGGAACTTCCGAAATACAGCAGATTATTATTTCGAGGGAGATTCTGAAGTAGGGGTTAGACGTTAGGTTTTAGGGGTTCGGGATTGGTGGTAAAAGGTTGCAGGGCTGCAGGGTTTCAGGGGACATATAGTAACTTACGACGCCTGCATTCCATATCAAACAATCGTAAATACAAAACCATGCCAGCAGTTGATAGAATCCTTACCCTTCATCCTGAAG
>JBAXXB010000373.1:0-3909 GCA_037128115.1 Bacteroidota bacterium | reverse complement strand
AGTGGTGGAAAGTACGTTCTTCCCCGGTTTAGTGTTAGATGAAGTCTATGAAAAATTTCACAATACCTGCTCGGCAAAAAACTTAACCTTGTCCAAACATTTGCCATACCTGGTGGATGGCTTTCAGATTAAAGCAGATCGTGCATTATTGGTCAAAGTGCTTAGCCACCTGGTTGATAATGCAATTAAATTCACTCCATACGGGCATGTTTCCTTTGGCTTCGAATTAAGGGGAAGCGAACTGGAATTTTTTGTACAGGACACCGGCGTAGGAATAAATAAGGACGCGTTTGTGCTTATTTTTGACAGCTTTGAGCAGGAAGATGTATCCAATACCCGTTCGCACGAAGGCAGCGGGCTGGGCTTGTCCATAGCCAAGACTATGACTGAAAAAATGGGAGGTCATATATGGTTCCAATCCGTCAAAGGCGAAGGATCTACATTTTATTTTACCATTCCATGTAATTTGCACTAATTCATGTATTCCTGCTTAAGCCAAGACTTATGAAACAAGCCATACAAACATCCAGGAACATTCTTTCTGCCACAACCACCCGAAATATATGGAAAGCCCTGACTATTATGGCCATAGGTCTTTCACTTACCATTGCGGCTACCCTGTCCACCGAGCACTTCGTTGAACAAAAGGAAAAGGATGAATACTCCATGGTTTGCAGCGAAATACAGGCTAAAATTTCCACCCGCCAGCATGCTTATGCCCAACTTTTACGCTCGGCTTCCGCCTATTTTGCCGCTTCGGATACGGTTACCCGCCACAGTTGGAAACTTTTTATCGAACAGACCAAAATTGACAAGAACCTTTCGGGAGTGCAGGGCGTGGGTTTTGCGCTGCTGATTCCGGCAAATCAACTGCAGAAGCATACAGAGCGCATCCGCGGGGAGGGATTCCCGGCCTACACTGTTAAACCCGCGGGTGCCAGGGAAATATATTCGTCCATCATTTACCTGGAACCTTTTTCGGACCGGAATCTGAGGGCTTTTGGCTACGATATGTACAGTGAACCCGTTCGCAGGAAAGCGATGGAGACAGCGCGTGACCTGGATATTGCCTCGCTTTCGGGTAAAGTACTGCTGAAGCAGGAAACCAGCACGGATATACAGGCAGGTACCCTGATGTATGTTCCGGTTTATAAAAAGAGAATGCCAGTTAATAACGTGGAGCAACGCAGGGCCGCCATATTGGGCTGGGTATACATTCCGTTCAGGATGAATGACTTAATGCAGGGTACACTTGGCCGATGGGATTTAGAGCGGGAAGACAGAATCCATCTTCAAGTATACGACAACATCCTGGCAGGTGAGGCACTGTTATACGACAGCCAGCGTGCTGATACACTGAACCACAGTGACAAGGCCGACAGGTTCGTTACCTTGCCTATCGAATTCAACGGGAAAAGATGGATGCTGCGCTTCACCCAATCCACTGAACAGTCCCCATTTTACAATAACAGGGTCATCCTGATATTGGTTTTGGGCATTGCAATCAGTTTTTTACTCCTGGCGCTTTCCTGGTCGTTGTTCAATACCAGGCAGCAGGCACAACTGATTGCTGAGAAATTAACCAAGGATCTGAAACAAAGCGAAGATCGTTTCCGCATTTTGCTGAATTCTACGGCTGAAGCTATTTACGGGCTCGATATGGATGGGAATTGCACCTACGCCAATACCGCCAGCGTAGAATTAATGGGGTATAAAAGCTCCGACGATTTATTGGGTAAAAACATGCACGATCTTATTCACCACGCCCATGCCGACGGGAGCAATTTCGATGTACACGATTGCCAGATATATATGGCTTTTCAGAAGGGTGAAGGCACTCACGTGGAAGACGAAGTTTTATGGCGGGCCGATGGCAGCAGTTTCCCCGCCGAATATTGGTCCTACCCCGTTTTGATTAACGGGAAAACAGAGGGTGCCGTAGTTACTTTTTTTGACATCACCGAACGAAAGCTGGCTAAAGATCTATTAGATCAGACCCGCCTCAATTATGAGACCTTTTTCAATACGATCGATGATTTTCTTTTCGTACTCGACGAGCAGGGGAACATCATACATACTAATAATACGGTGACAGACCGCCTGGGTTATACTGATGATCAACTGATGAATATGTCAGTGCTCATGGTTCATCCAGCCGAACGCAGGAATGAAGCCGGGCGCATAGTGGGCGAAATGCTCGCGGGCACGGCCAGCTTTTGCCCTGTCCCCCTGGTTACAGATTCAGGGGAGCTCATTCCTGTCGAAACGCGGGTAAAACCTGGTTTCTGGAATGGAAACCCTGTAATTTTCGGCGTGAGTAAAGATGTTTCGGAGATAAAAATATCGGAAGAAAAGTTTTCAAAGGCTTTTCATTCCAATTCAGCGCTTATGGCTATATCCGGCTTTGAGGATGGCGTTTTTATGGATGTTAACGAGTGTTTTATCCGCACACTGGGGTACTCCCGTGATGAAATCATAGGGAAGACATCGGTGGATCTCAGGCTTTTTGCCGATACAGACCTTAGGAACGAGGTAACAGAAAAATTAAAACAACACCTGCCCGTCAGGGAATTCGAGATAGATGTAATTTCAAAATCAGGCAGAAAAATAACCGGGCTGTTTTCGGCTGAGCTTATATCGGTTGGAAAAGATTTGCGCCTGCTCACAGTGATGGTGGATATCAGTGAACGCAAACAGGCCGAAGAAGCCCTGCAATCAAAAATGGCAGTACTCGAAGCCCAGGGGAATGCTACCCTCGACGGGATCCTGGTCGTAGGTGAAGGGCAGAGCCGGCTGGTCATAAACCAGAGGATTATCGAAATATTCGATGTACCCCCTCATCTCCTCGAAGAGGCTAATGATGAAGCACTGCTAAAACATGTTACCGCTTTAAACCGGGACCCGGAAAAATTCCTCGAGAAAGTGATGTATCTCTATGATCACCCGCTCGAGACGAGCCAGAATGAAATCGAGCTCACGACCGGGGTGGTTCTCGACCGTTACACTGCCCCTGTTGTAGGAAAGGATGGCAAACTTTACGGAAGAATATGGTCATTCCGCGACATTACCGAGCGTAAGAAGGCAGAGGAGGAAATCACCAGGGCCAGGAACGACGCCGAAGCGGCCAACCTTGCCAAAAGCGAATTCCTGTCACGCATGAGCCATGAGTTGCGCACACCTATGAACTCCATACTGGGTTTCGCACAGTTGTTCGAAATGGGAGAACTCAATCCCGGGCAAAAAAAGGGAATTAACCACATATTGAGAAGCGGGAAGCACTTACTTAATCTAATCAACGAGGTACTCGATATTTCGCGTATTGAAGCCGGTAAATTTTCAACCTCGGTGGAACCGGTTAAACTGTCGGGAGTTATCTCAGATGCGATTGGCATGATACGGCAGACTGCCCTGGAACAACAGATAAATATCGAATTGTTACATTCACCTGATAACCATCTATTTGTACGATGCGACAGGCAAAGGTTGAACCAGGTTTTGCTGAACCTTCTGAATAATGCCATTAAGTATAACAGGGAAGCAGGCTCGGTAATAAAAATCAGGACAGAATTGATGACGGCTCGCGAAACGGGTATTACGTATCACAGGATATCGGTCATTGACAAGGGGATAGGGATTTCTTCCCAGGACATCCCCAAATTGTTCAAGCCCTTCGAAAGAATCGGTTTGCAGACTACCGGGATTGAAGGCACCGGGCTTGGCCTGGCAGTGGTTAAAAAGCTGATGGATGCCATGGGAGGACACATTGGCCTGGAAAGCATGCCCGGAGAGGGAAGCACCTTCTGGATCGAACTTCCTCACTGTGAAAACCTGAGCGAAAGCTACGAAAATCCAGGTACACTGGCCGGACCGGATACCGACAAGTCCGACAGAAGCGGGACTATCCTCTAT
>JBAXXB010000372.1:0-3912 GCA_037128115.1 Bacteroidota bacterium | reverse complement strand
TTGGATGGTAACAATTTCATTACCAGTAAGACTGGCTGGTAAATAATTACAAATAATTAATCAAAACAGCGAATCGATGAATAAAGATTATCCTGTTGAGGCTCCTAATCGTAATACCATAAGGGTATTAATGAAAAGACTCAGGTAGCCGGCTGAAGTGAGTGTTGTGAAATAACATAGAATCAGCGCCTATTGGAACAGGCACATTATGCTCTAAATTGAAACAGAGATTAAACAGGAAGAATAGCGGAATGATTATCTGCCGATTGCCAGGCTGTATAGTCGCTGCAATCGACGGGTGTTACCCAAGGCTGTTTTATATTCAGCATCGAGGACGAGTTTTTTCAGTATAAATCCTTTTTCGGCAAGGGGAACGACAAGAATTGCCCAGTTACCTTCCGATTGTAGCTTTTCCCTGGAATCTGGATCCGATTGAGGAGCAGCATAGAAGATGGCATCGGAATGCGGAGGAGTAAGGCTAAGGCGGATAAAATATTTTCCTCCTCGCTTTGTTTGGTCCACTTCGGTGACCATTAGCCTGGTATTGTCTTCAACAGGTGTTCCGTCTTTCATGAATTCCTTAAGGCCCGGCTGCACTTTATTATTCTTATATGTAAGAACTGCTTCCTGTTTCCCGTCGGGGTTATAGATGGTCTCCACTCCTTCTTTAGCTTCATTCACATAGTTAACAATGGAGTAAGGCTTTCCATTGGTCAGGAAAAGTGTACAAATTCCATTTCGCAGCCCGTCTTTGTAAGTGGCATCCATGTATTTATAACCTGTAGAAGTATATTCCTTTACTCTTCCGTTCGCTTTCCCATTCTTATATTCGACAATATAATGGAGTTTGCCGTTTTTATAGAATTCGGACTTCTCACCAGGTTTCAGGCTGTCGGCGGCAGTCTGGGTAGCCGTATTTTTATCGGAAGAGGAGTTGCAGGCTGTTGCCAGGCAAGCAATAAACAGGCTAAAGCAAAGGAAACGGAGTAATTTCATACTTGTAAAGTCAAACATTGTGTACGGAATAATTTCATGCCAAGGTGTTAACGGAGTAGGTGCCAGGTATCACTCATTTGCTGAAAGAAACATAAATCCTTTCGCAGAAAGGCTGTATTCCAAACTCTTCAAAATTATTTATTGCAGGGTAGCTGAGAGTAACTTGCCAAGAAAACAAAACTATTCTTGTTGTACAAGCGTTTGAGTATTTATGAAGTGGCGATTTAGAAGCCAAAGGCTTCATTTTAGCACTAAAGCGCACAAAATGCTCCTCGCTTGTTTTTAACCCTTTAGCCTCCATTTCACAAATACAATATGCGAAGTTTTTTTAGTGCTATTTTTTGTAATACGAGCTGTTTTATCTGTCACAAACACACCATAAAATTGTATTTCTAAATGTGATATGTATTTTACATATGTGACGGAGAAGCATTACTTATTTAAAAATGTTCATTTCCTCATTATAAATAGGGCTTTGTATGCCTAAAAAATTTAACACACTATGAAACACATGGTTCTGAGACAATTCTTTATTAGGCTTGAGTTGCTTTGAATTATCAGATACCCAAACTATAAAAGGAATCTCATATTGCTCTTTAGGTGCGAGGCTCATAGGTAACCCATGCGTATAAAGATTCTTTTCTCCTAAAGATTCCCCATGATCTGAAACGAAAATCATTGTACTTTTAAAGTCTTTTAATTGTTTTAAATCTTCAATTATCTTATTTAATAAATAGTCGGTATAAACAATAGTATTGTCATACGCATTGATTAGCTCATTCTGAGAGCATTTTCCTAATTCAACACTCCTGCATACGGGTTTGAAAATCTCGAACCGGGGAGGATATTTAGTACTATAGCTAGGCCCATGACTTGTACTTGTGTGCAATATTATCAATATTTTGTTCTTCTTACTGGCCAATATTTGTTCGTTTAGTCCGGTCAAAAGAACTTCATCGTAATTACATCCTTCGCCTTTACAATTTGGTCTTAAAGAATCTCTATTCTGATAATTTTTTATATGCATAGGCGGTTCACCCCAGTTTGAGGTTCTCCAAATAACCTCAACATTATTTCTATATAAATAATTGGGCAAAATCTCATATAACTCACCAGTATGTGAATGTTCTAAAATACATTTTACACTTGCGGTAGTATAAGTAGCACAAGAGGTAGCATTAAAATGAAATAAATTAGGTGTTTTGGAAAGCAGTGGATTCGTGTCCTTCTTGTATCCATATAATGAAAAATTCCGGCTTCTTGCAGATTCTCCTATGACTAAGACTACAACCGATTTCACGCTATCTTTTATTGTAGCATTGGGCAATAAAATTTCTTTTTCATTTTCCAGCGATTTATGAATATAAAAACGCGAAATGTTTACTGTATATGACCAAGGCATTGCAAGCCCGCCTAATGTTCTTGAATTTTTATCAATCCACAGCCAATTGCTTGCATTAGCAAATACTAAAGCTAGAATAAATAAAAGAGTAAGCGATGAGGTGATTGAAAATTTCTTCCAGGTTACTTTTACTATTTTAGCCTTAATGATGTAAATACATGGAATAACACCAAGTAGAATTATATATAATATTAATTTAATGGAAAAAAAACTACTAGCCTCTTCATAATTGGTATTGAGCACATTACCGACCATACCCTCATCCAATATGACACTATACGTATTAATAAAGTAAACTGCAATTGCGTTGACAAGAAAGAATAAGGCCAATAAAAATTTCCCAACATAACGTGACAGAGAAAAAATCAGGTACAAGACCAACGCATTTAAAACCAACATTAGAATTACTATACTTATAATAATAGCAATGCCATTCAAACTTTTATAATCTAGATTGTTAAAGACAAAGGTGAAAAACGGTAGATGAAAGAATAAAAAATTAAGAAAACTCATTAATAAAACAAATTGAGTGATTTTAATATTATTTTTAAACATAAACATTCGGAATTTTAGTTGGACATTGGAAACCTGCTACAAACTTACACTTTTTACTTTGATAAATTCAGTGAACTTGTATGATATTTTATACTCTAATTGGGATTCTGAACGATTTGACAGGTTAAATGTCGCACAACAAATTCACAGCCGGGAAAAAATGTTTCCACTCAGGGTTTCAATGGCTTCCGACATATGCAGAGGCCTGTGAATTAGTCTTCAGTGGCTTCCGATACGCAAGTAAGGCCTCATTCTGAAACTCTGGCATACCTTCTTTACATTCTCAGAGTGGCTAATATTTCCTTTGTGTGAATGATCATGAATTTACTTCTATGCCAAATAATTGTCTATCCTGATTTTTCATACTCATTTCGGCCTGGAGCATGTATAGCAAGACTTTGAGTCAAAATTACCCCACAATTTTACCAACTTTAAGTATCCTAGTTATTTTTTTCATAGATTTACGCATTCAATCTGTTTAGCAGGGCCAATAAAAGTGAATTTCACTGCGTTTATCCCCGGCTGAACGTGCTCGGTTCTCGCCAGGGAGTGCACTTGCAGGTGAAAATCATATATGCATTCCGGTAAGGGTGGCGTTAATACACGGCAAAAGGTGTATTTCAGGCCAGTTAATTTTAGCAGAAAAAAATGGGAGTTAAAGCAAATTTCAGGTGGCATTTCATTTACAGTATTCTTTATGTATGGACATTTATTGCCCACCGCTTATACTACAGGCGGATAACCGTAGTAGGCCTTGAGAAAATACCTGCCGATACACCTGTAATATATGCACCCAACCATCAAAATGCGCTTATGGATCCATTGGCGGTGGCTTTTGCCGCGCGAAGGCAGCTGGCTTTCCTGGCCCGGGCCGATATCTTTCAGAAACCGGCGGTTGCCCGCCTGCTGAATATGCTGCAAATACTGAAGTTTCTACCACTGAATCCTTTCGTTATTTT
>JBAXXB010000371.1:0-3912 GCA_037128115.1 Bacteroidota bacterium | reverse complement strand
AAGGGCATAACATTATCGTATAGCGAGCGGGCCTTGCTTATCAGGTCAACGTCACCCAACTTCAGCAAATCGCTTTTATAAAATTTAACCAACGATAAAAACTCATTCTTATCATTTACGAGAGCATAGGCGCTGCACTTTTCCGAAATCACCTGCATCAGGTCCATCAGGCTTGCCCTTAGCTGATTCTTCGACTGGGTAATTCCGGTATGGTCTTCATCCTGCAGCTCGGCAATACTGAAAATTTCAGTTATATAAGCCGTGAATGAAGTGAATAGCTGGGCAAAAACAGCCCATTTGTCGGTAATTCTGCTGGATGCAAGTAAGAAATCCCTTGTCAGCACATACATGTTTAGTTTGCTTTTTTGCCTATCAAGCATGACCTTGTAATTTTATTGTTAAACATTATAGTGAAGTAGTATAAAGTAGCCTAAAGGTACGCAATTTTATAAAAAATTATTTCGCCGTCTTAAATTATTTCAGGGATTTAATCCTGCTTTTAGCGTAAATTACCACACTGTATTCTGCTGGTATCCAATGCAAAATCCTATAAATCCAATGTAAGAAGTTATATATTAGATGTAAAAAGCCTTTTATCCAATGTAAGAGGCATTATATTCAATGTAAGATGCATTTTATTCATGGTAAGAAGTGTATTATTTGCTGCAGGAAGCGGTTTATCCGGTGTAAATGACAATATATTCAATATCGGATCCGTTTTATCCGGTATGCGTGTTATTTTATCCGGGTCTGAAGCTGTTTTATCGATAAGCAATGACCGATTAGTCGGGAGACGCGAACCGGGGTTTAACTACCTTTGCTGCAGTATTGCCAAATGCAGGGCTTTTCCCGTTTGCAGCCTTAAAGCAATGGAAGAGAGTTCTGTCCTGCATTCGACATGAATTCTACCGAAATGAACCTTTTCATTTGCAGAATGTTTTCCTGAAACTTATAATCCTTCAAATATCTTAAACAAATGGAAGAACTTGAAGTCCCCACTGAACACCTTCATGAAACGCTTCATGAAAGTGTGCATCACAACGAAGAAAACTGGATTTTAAAAGTCGCTCTTACAGCCGCGCTACTCGCTGTATTTGCAGCGATCACCGCTTTATTTGCAGGGCATCATTCAAATGAAGCTATGATTGAACAGATCAAGTCGTCGGACCAATGGTCGTTTTACCAGGCTAAAAGTATAAAATCTGCTATACTCGAAAGCAAAATGGAAATGCTTTCCTCAATGGGAAAAGTGCCATCGGCAAAGGATGCCGAAAAGGCGAAAGCCTATAAGGATGAGCAAAAAGAGATCGAGAAGAAAGCGAAGGGGTTCGGGGAGTTATCGGAACAACACCTTGCTATTCATAAAATTCTCGCCAATGGGGTAACTATATTCCAGATATCCATTGCGATTTGCGCTATTTCGGCTCTTACCAAACGAAAATTGCTTTGGTATGGGAGCATGGCATTAGGTTTGGCAGGAATGGTATTCCTGGTGATGGGCATTTAAATGATAGTGCAAATCCACTCCAGTTAATGCGTTTTATAACTTAATGCAGCGATCTCATCAGCGCAGTAAATAATCCGTGCCTGTACTATACTAATCCGGTTTAATCATGCCGGCACAGTATAAAAATCATCCGCCCGGTAATGGCCATTCCGTATCTTTAATTTTAAGCTCCCACCTGCAAATGGGCTGTATTGCAGAAAGTAGCTGAGGAGCCGCAGAGTCTTTTATTAATGCAATACTCTGTGGTTCTCTGCGTAACCCTTTGCGGTTCTCCGCGTTTATATTTTGCCTATTTAAGCCGATCAAATGGCATTTATGTAGTATTTACTTTCAACATAGGCCCAAGCCTTTCGCCTGTGAACCCTTCCGAATCATACACGGTATCAATAAATTATGGTTTGCGTTCAACATTATAGGATAAATGGTATGAACATTTTACTCCTTTTCATGTATTGGGTATATGCATGGCCAAAGACTTGTTTGCACTCTTTCTCATCAGCCAGGGCCGTCAGTATGAGAAATCCGGTGGAAAGCAATGCCGTCACAGCCAGCAGCACTGTGGGATTCTTCAGGAAGATACCCCAGGTTAAAAATAGAAGGGATGAGTATAGCGGGTGCCGAATATGCCGGTAGATACCCTTTTCAATTAATTCAGAGGTCTCCTCAAACCGGAAAAGCGTTTTGTCATCCCTTGCCGTGGTGGATTTGCCCGTTTTTTTTAATTGTAAAACTCCTGCAATTACAAGGTATAAGGCGTAAAAAAGGAAACCCCAGGAAAATACCTGCCGGATGCTGAAAGGATCGTGAACCCAGGATGAATAGTTGGAAATCGCCAGCCAGATGATGCATTCCCAGCTGAAGAAACGGTAAAATCCATGACTATGGACATGAAATAAAGTCCGCCACGAAAGCGCAGCCAAAAGCACGCTGATAATCCCAAAAACCAAAAACCTGACCGGCATATAAAATCTAACGTTTAAAAAATCATGGTGTCGATGGATTCCTTTAATGGCTTATCATCCTCAAAATAGCAGGTGCATTTGTTCCTGCTTCACAAACTCAGTCGGTGACTTGTAAATTAAGGTTTTTCTTCAGGCAAACCCGTCTTATTTCATCAATAATGCTCTGTGGTGGTAACTGAAGGTTCCCGCAATTACTTCCCCAGCTGCTCTGCAACCAGCCTGGCCCTAACCAGGTAATATACTCGTCAGCAGGAAATTTATCCAGTACAAGTTCCAGCGTATCTGCTCCCGATACCGAGATGAGGTGCAATCCGGAAATGCTGTCCGAGGTCACTTCCGCGTATGTCTTGATCCGGTTAGTCCCTATCATGACCGAATAGCGCCAGCCGTTGTTATAAGGCCAGCTGTATATCTCCCAGCCTTTCATGGAGTGTGCCACTACCAGTGTGTCCAATAAAGTTGCGGAATGAGTGCGGTTTTCTTTGTTGTCTTTACTGCAGGCGATGCACAGGAAAAGGCAACACCATGTTAAAAAAACGAAAGGTTGCTTTGTTTTCTGAATTCCCTGTGGTAAATAGAGTCCAGTCATCTGTTTTATTCAAAGTTAAACAGGCAGGCTCCCATTGAGCCTGTTTCGGCTAGTTTAATGAGCCAGGCTTTTTTTTTAAATGCAATATCAGTTTTTTATTGAACTGAATAGCACAAAGTTAAGCTAAAATGACTTAAAAATCAATATAAATTTCCCGTCGAAAATGCTTTCTAAATGTTTGTAAAAGAACCGTTTGAACAACGCCATAACTGCTATGGAATTTATTTCCATTTCAGAATATTATTGCATCGGTGAGCCTTAAACATAGCTTTTCAGCCAGTGAAATCGAATTCCTCTAAAAAAAGTATTGAAGGCAATAAGAAAATAACTTAAAACACTTTAAGTATTTTAGTTACTTTAAATACTCTAGGCACTCAAGGCACTCAAAGTACTCAAGGCACTTTAAGTACTCCAGGCACTTTTACCAAACTCCCCAGTTCCCTGTTAATTATTAATTTCCACGGTCCAGTCACCGGGTTCAAAAATTTCGAAATCGAATTTGACTTCATAAGGCATGGTGTGCATCTTATTCCAGGTAGTGTACATTATTTTAATGCTTACAGGGAAAACCACAAAATCATAGCCTATGGATTGGCCGACCTTGGTATCGCTCCCGCTTGAGGTAGAAATCATAAAATTGGACGTGCCCAGGTTGCGGCTGCCATTCTGGTAAAAATCAATAAGAACCCGGCTCTTGGTGGTATTGTTTTTTTGGAAATTATAATGATCAACGCCCGAATTATAGTCTACGCTTGGATTCCTGGGCTTCGGACCCATATAGTTATCGTTTTGCCACAGGCCATTCTTTATGCTGTCCTTTTCAGAAGAGTTTGCAGTATATTTCCCGATACCAT
>JBAXXB010000370.1:0-3926 GCA_037128115.1 Bacteroidota bacterium | reverse complement strand
TCTTCCAACCTTTGAACTCTTCCAACCTTTGAACTCTTCCAACCTTTGAACTCTTCCAACCTTTGAACTCTTTAAACCCTTGAACTCTTCAAACCCTTGAACTCTTTAAACCCTTGAACTCTTTAAACCCTTGAACTCTTTAAACCCTTGAACTCTTCAAACCCTTGAACTCTTTGAACCCTTGAACTCTTCAAACTCTTCAAGCCCTTACTTTTCTATCCTTATCCTCGCATCCACAGCCTTCAGCATTTTCATGTTTCCCATCAGGGGATTGATATCCATTTCGGCAATTTCGGGAGCGGCAAGGCAGAGAGCGGAAACGCGTGTTATTACATCGGCAAAGAGCTCTTCATTCAGGCCTTCCTGCCCGCGGACTCCCTGTATGATTTTATAACTTTTCAGCCTGGTGATCATATCCGTAGCTTCTGACAGCGAAACGGGTGCCAGCGATGACTGCACATCTTTGAGAACTTCTATATAAATTCCACCCAGCCCGCAGAGAATCATATGCCCAAACTTAGGTTCCTGCTTGGCCCCTATATAAACTGAATGCCCGCTGAGCATAGGCTGAATCAGTATAGCGGTCGTATCCTGTATATGGATCATACGGTCAAATTCCACCGCAACCTGGTCAAAGTTTTTTACATTCAACACCACACCTCCAACATCCGACTTATGCACCGGTCCAACGACCTTCATCACAACAGGTAACCCAAGTTTTGAAGCGGCAAGTATAGCGTCCTCCTTCGAATTCACCACGGCTTCACCAGCCCTTGGAATGCCTGCCGCATCAAACAGTTCCTGCACTTTTTCAGGATGAAGGTAACCATCAGATGACTGGTCGATAATGGCGCGAATGGCGGCATGATCAACTTCCGGTTGCAGGATCATTTCAGGTGCCGGTGCCGGTGTCTGATATACTTTACAAAGGGCGTTGCCGAATATGACCTCATCCTGGAAATTGATGCGTCCCAGGCTGATGAAATACTCGATCTCCTTCTTTACATTGATGATTGACGGGAGAATCGGGAAGATAGGCTTGCTGCAGGACTTCATTTTCTCATCCAGCAATTTGTATACATCATAAACTTCGAATAAGCCCGGGCTGCCGAATATCACGGCCATACCGTCGATTTCAGGAAAATCATTTTCGCAGGCGTCGATAATATTTCCAAGTTGTTCAGCCGTTCCTGTTGCCAGGAAATCGATAGGATTGGCAACAGAAGAACCCGGATATAGTTTTAAAAGCAATTCCGGGTTTTCGAGGTGTGGAATTTCGAGTCCCCCGTTCGACAAAGCATCAGTAAGCATAACTGCGGGTCCGCCGGCATGGGTGATAATGGCTATATTTTTTCCTTCTAAGGGTTTATGCATAAAGATGCTGGCTACAGTCGCCAGTTCTTCGCGGCTGTAGCAACGAACTATGCCTGCTTTACGGAAAAGGGATTCAACGGCTACATCAGGGCTGGCCAGGGCTCCCGTATGCGATGAAGCAGCACGGCTACCTGCCGCCGAACTGCCAGCTTTTATAGCAGCAATGCGGCAACCTTTGCGTATAAGCGACGAAGCATGCTTCAGTAGCATTGCCGGCTTATTAATACTTTCGATATACAGGATTTTGACAGCAGAATTTTTTCCCGGGTCATATGTTTCATCCAGGTATTTCAGGATATCTTCAACACCCAGTTGAGCGCTGTTCCCAACCGAATATACACTCGAGAATTTTAGGCCCTTAGGAACGGCGGTTTCCATGATAAATACAGCTGTTGCCCCGGAGCCGGAAATAAAATCAACTCCCTGTGGATCGAGTTTTGGAATTGGAAGGCTAAAGACCGACGTATGGTGATGGTTCATCATACCAATACAATTCGGACCAATCAGGCAGGCACCATATTGATTGACGGTTTCAACGATTTTATCCTCCAGTTTTGCCCCTTCAGCACTTTCCTCGTGGAAACCGGCTGAAAGGATAATAAAAGCGTGGGTCTGTTTGTCGCGGGCCAGCTTTTCGACAGTATCGGGGCAGTATTTTGCAGCAATAGCCAGGATGGCCAGATCGCACTGCGGCAGTTCTTCGACTGTCTTATGGCACTTAATTCCCTGTATTTCATCTTCCTTGGGATTCACAACATACAATCTCCCTCCGAAGTGCTGATCAATAAGGTTTTTTAACACTTTTCCGCCGGGTTTGGCTGTATCGTTCGATCCGCCTACAACAACTATGCTTTTAGGGTTAATCAATTGGGAAGTTATCATAATAACAATCTGGTTTTCAGTAAATACGGCGATATAGTAAAACAGGAAGCCTTACTGCTACCGAGGGGCGAAAGTACAAAAAGAGAAGGAGATGAAAAAAAGGATTTATCAATAAGTATCGTTACCATCCTTTGTTTACGAAAATTGCTGATACTGGCAAAAATCTGCTGAAAGAACCTACGACTTTAGCCGGGGCTGCGTATCTTTCTGACCACACAAAAATTAACCCAGAAGGTTGAGCGTGGACAGCACGAAGATTCAAAGATCGGAGTGATTTTCGGAACCCGGACGCATGGATAACTTGAGAATTCGCTGAATTTTACTCTTCCATTATCGAAAGTACCACTGTTCCCGGGCCCCCGTGTACGGCAAGAACTGGACTTACGTTATTTATAAATAACGGCTTTTTACCTGTCAGGCTTTCCAACTGGGAAGCATACATTTCCGCAGTTTCGAGGTTATTTACATGTGAAATGGCATATCCCCAGATTTTTCCTTTTCCGGCCAGGCTAAAAGCTACTTTCATCAGCCGCTTCATACTGCCTTTTTCCGAATAGGCTTTATCAAAGGTATAGGCTTTGCCTTCGCTGTCGACAGAAATAATAGGTTTTACCCCTAGCAGTTTACCTGCTATCCCTTTCGAATGGCTTAACCTGCCACTCTTAACCAGGTATTTTACGGTTCGGGTGCTTACCAAAACATGATTTTTAGTATTCCATATTTCAACGGCATCCACTATTTCTTTATGGCTTTTACCCTGTTCAATAGCTTCGGCTGCCCGTAGTACAGTTAAACCCAGGCCTGATGAAATGCGTTGGGAATTTAATACGCTGATTTCTTTGCCGCTTTGCTCGCTCACGGCTTTTGCCGCCCGCTGGCTGTTCGAAAAAGTACCGCTGAAGTGCTTGCTGAGATGTATACCAATGGTTGAATTGTAATGCGAACTCAGGTAAGCGTATTTATTGATGAAGTCTTTATATGCAGGTTGTGAGGTTGAAGGGTATTCAACTGAAGTTTCTAACAGCTTGTAGAATTGTTCGCTGGCAATGGTTGTACGATCCAGGTATACGGATGAGCCAACCTGCAATGTAAGCGGAACCATGGTGATCTGGTATTTTTCCAGGATTTCCTGGGGTATGTCGCAGGTCGAGTCGGTTATCAATGCAATCGGCCATTTGCGGTTATGCGACATTTCCTGTTGCATGACCATATCATCTACTTTCTGGTAGGTTATCGATGATCTTTGGCTGATGGCTTCAAAGAGTTTGATAGGATTATCGGAGTGAATATGTATACGCAGGCGTTTCTCGGAACCGGCAACCACCATCGAATCGCCCCAAACAGAAATGGCCTGGCGCAAAGTGTCTTTTGTTTCGCCTGGATGAAGATCGAGGGCCAGCATGGCCTCACAGCAATACCTGAATGTGATTTCCTCGTGCGAGTCGGTTGTAACTTCCTCCAGGGTCATATCATTCATAGGAATGGCTAAGCGACGTATGGACTGCCTGTTCTTAAAGAAATCAATCATGCCCTCCAGAAAGAGTACGAAGCCTTTTGCTCCTGCATCCACCACATTTGACCTGGCGAGGACTTCCAGTTGCCGGGTAGTATCGGCAAGCGAATCTTTGGCAACCTGGAATGCTTTTATGAGCAGTTCAACAAAGTCGTCG
>JBAXXB010000369.1:0-3937 GCA_037128115.1 Bacteroidota bacterium | reverse complement strand
TCGTTGTTGCCTCAGTTGAGACATACCTGAAATATGCCGAAGCAATCGGATTAACTGCAAAAGCCGCATAAGTTATGGCAGTTGAGCAATATTCTTGCTAAACCATCCTTATCGGTAGGACATCCGAAAGCATGATTTACCAGGAATTTCTCTTTCTTCCCACGTTTTCTTCTACTGCAAAATCCAAATTAATCCATTTAATATGAATACCCAGCCTGAATTAAATATTGATGGTTTTTTTGACAATATTATAGCATCTTACGAAACACGCATACAAAAAATACAGGTAGCTTTTGAGTCATCCGAAACTATCACCGAATCAACTCACTCTCTTTTCGATAACGTACATCATTCACTGAATGAACTCAAGAAAGAGCGTGATCTTCTCAATACAAGGCTGTGCGAAACCCTTGCAAAAAACGGTTCCCTGCGCAAAAAAGATTATAACGCTATGATGTCGGGCATTCTCGGCATACTCGACGAAAAGGAAAAAGAAGCCGAAAACTGCTTCCTGTCCTTTATTGAAACCCAGAAAGAAACTGCCCAGGCACTGAAAAGCAGCCTGTTGGGCATCAAAGATATTAACTCACAGGATACCGGCGAAAAAATATCCATCCTGAAAGAGCAACTTTCTCAGATCACCAAACTCCAGGAAATGAGGAAGGAAACAGTAATGAAGACATTTACGGATTTTCAGCAAAAACACCTTCTCATGATGGAATGCCTTGAGAGCCTGATAGAAAAAGGAGAACACATCATGATAAAAGATATACGGAAAATAAAAGACCAGTTAAGTCAGGAAATTAATCAAGTCAGCTAACCAATTACTCATAAAAAAAAGAAAACAACATGGGACTAGCATCAGAAGTGAAAAACCTGAGTGAAGAGATACTTGCTTCATTCAAACAACGGATCAAGGATAACGAAGAACTCGTAAATGATGTACAGAAAACCCTCGATGGTTTCCGAAAGGATCACCAGGAAATGGCCGCAGTTCTGAATGCCAATGCTGCAGCCCTCAGGACAGGCCTCGCACTTGGCGAAAAGGAACGGCTTAACACTTACCATGAGTTGATGACCGACATCCATCAAACGATTACCTCTGTGCAGAAAGAGGTAGGAGACATCCAGTCTTACACATTAAACATGATCAAAGAGTTCACCAGCGACAGGTCAGAAATGGCTGCTGAGTTGAATAAATTCTTTTCAGAGAACCGCACCGGCAGGCAGGAAGATGAAAAATCAAGAATGGCTGAATTCGACTCTCTTATGAAAGAGATCAACGACGACATCAAGAGCATTAATGATGAAGTTATGACCATCTTTAAGAATACAAACGAAATGCTCGATACCTTCGGCAAAGAGCACAAGGACATGTCGGCCGAACTCAGGGCTGAACTTAACAAAAACCTGGCCGAGCGGGTTAAATATACCAGGAGCATGCTCGCCGGGTTCCAGAAACGTTTATCCGAAATCAGCAAGGAAAATCAGAAGGCAGCCCAGAAACTCAGGAAAGATCTTTCCAAAGGCGAAACCGAACGGATTACTGAATACAATGGCGTAATGAAAGGAATTCATACCGCAATTGTAGGGATACGCAAAGAAGTAATGGATATCCATAATGCAACCGCCAGGATGCTTGATGATCTTACTCAGGATAGGGGACAAGCTACAGCCGAATGGAATAAGATGCAGGATTCCATAGCTAAGATCAGGAAATCAGGAACCGTGAGCGCTCCGAAGGAAGCCAAAAAGGCTGTTGAGAAAAAAACAGCTCCCAAAGAAACCCCGGCCGAAACGGTGAAGGAAGTCCTTTTTGCACCCGTAATGGAAGAGCCACAGGTTGAAATTCCTGCACCGGCAGCCATTGTGGAAGAGCCTAAAACGCTGGAGCAAAAAGTATTAGATTATATAAACAAACATCCCAAAGGCGCAAAGGTCTCGGAGATGGAAGATACCCTGGGGGAAACTCGAATGAAACTCGGATACACTGCCAAAGTACTACTTGACGAAGGAAAAGTCCAAAAAATAGACAATATTTACTTTCCTTTAAAATAACCACCGGGCAAAGGGCGGAGTCGAAGTGATCATATACTGCGGCTCCGCCTTTTAATTCACTCTCATTTATTTTTTTTGCCATGACAGTAATCAAATGTGCATATTGCAGCGGGACGGGGAAAGATCCGTTTGATTTACTCAGTTCCAGCTCCTATTGCCTTTCGTGCAATGGAACAGGGCAGGTCAGGGTAGAAGAACCTGCAAATAAATGCATCTTTTGTTCCGGTACCGGCAAAAATCCTCTCGGGTCCAGGATACCTTGCATAGTTTGTGGCGGGAAAGGGACTGTACACAATAGTAGTACCATTAAATGTACTCAATGCAAAGGCAGCGCCAGGTCAGGCGATGGTCTTCCCTGCACCCGATGCGGAGGTAAAGGGTACGAAAGTAACTAACTAACCATGAATAACGTTCAGGACAATTTCAGGAAGAGCCTGCTGAAAAGGCAGGAGGCTCTTGAAAAATACAAAGCCAAAAGGGAAGCTTTCCTGCTTGCAAAAGCTCTGATCCTCAAAGATATTGAAGAGGCAGGTAATATATGGAAGAATACTTTCAGCCAAATACCCGATAGCGGCTTTAATCTTTAAATTACTAATCCGAAAACCCACCAACCCAATCTGCCATGAGCAATAATAATGAAATGAATACCGTACTCGAATTAAAGCCAATGTCAAATTTTGTAGAGACAGAATACATAAAAGACATTACCAATCGTGGCCTTACATATATAAAAGCAGGGTTTCCGGTACATTTCAGGGGCCCTTCGGGTACGGGCAAAACAACAGTGGCCATGCACCTGGCCAGTAAAATCGGCAGGCCGGTTGTGATCATTCACGGCGATGCCGAATACAAAACATCCGATCTCATCGGCAGTGAACAGGGATACAAATATAAAAGGCTGGACGACAAGTTTATTCATTCGGTGCATAAGTACGAAGAGGATATGAGTAAACAATGGGTGAATAATCGTCTGACCATAGCCGTAAAAAACGGGTTTACCCTGATTTATGATGAATTTACACGTTCCCGTCCCGAAGCAAACAACATTTTGTTACCCATCCTGCAGGAGCGTATGTTGAGCACCTCAGCAGCGAAGGAGGAAGACTATTATATGAAGGTGCATCCTGAATTCCGGGCTATTTTTACCTCTAACCCGGAAGAATATGCCGGCGTAAACCGTACCCAGGATGCCCTGCGCGACCGTATGGTTACCATGGACCTCGACCATTTCGACTATGAAACCGAATTGAAAATCACTATGGCCAAGTCGGAACTTTCATTGAAAGATACTGAAACTATTGTTCAGATTGTCAGGGGTTTGCGTGAATCAGGGAAAACGGAATTCGATCCAACGATACGCGGTTCCATCATGATTGCAAAAACTCTCGCAACCCTTAAAACTACCCCTTCGGCATCTAAGATGGTGTTCCGCAAAATCTGCCAGGATATTCTTACCTCTGAGACCAGCCGGATTGGATCAAAAACCAACCAGGAAAAAGTAAAACTCATTGTTGACGAACTCATCGAAAAGTACATCTGATTTACCCTCAACGTATAAATTCCTCATGCCATGGCCGTATCAAGCTCAATTAAAGGACTTCAGAGCATCAAATCGATGCAGAATGTCAACAAATCGGGTATCCCCAACAAGGAGGATTTCGAATTCATAAAACTTTATATGTTCGAAAAGGAGAGAAACAGGCTTAGAAGCGAAGAAATCCGGATACTTTTAAGACTTGAATTTATCCAATCGAGGCTGAAAGAGATTCAGACCTGTTATGACGATAAGGCAGGACAAATGCAGATTTCCGGGCGGCCGAAGAAAGAGAAGAAAACGCAGGAGGCTAAGCCGGAATTTAAAACGATGTCGATTGACTAT
>JBAXXB010000368.1:0-3940 GCA_037128115.1 Bacteroidota bacterium | reverse complement strand
TAAGAACACTAAGAAACACTAAGAACGTCGCATTGAACCCTTCGAACCCTTGAACTCTTCGAACCTTTGAACGCCGCAGGCATTGAACTCTTCAAACTCTTCCAACGCGAAGCATAGAACGCCGCAGGCATTGAACTCTTTGAACCTTTGAACTCTTTATACCCCATATTTCCCTAATACCCCATTTCTATGTCAGTCCTAATGCAATTTGCGATGTTCCCTACCGATAAAGGGGCAAGCGCCAGCACATATGTTAGCCGTATCATTAAGATGCTTCGCGAAAGCGGGTTGAATTACCAGCTCAGTGCCATGGGTACCATAGTTGAAACCGAAACCCTGCAGGAAGCCCAGTCCATTGTAAGCAAAGCCTATGCCCTGCTGGAAGAGGATTGTACCCGGGTATACTGCACCGTGACTTTCGACATACGCGACGGGAAAACGGGAAGAATGCAGCAAAAAATCGCCTCGGTGGAGGAAAAGATAGGCCCGGTAAATCACTGATCTTTACGAATCACTTCGATGGTGAAATCGGCGGCCAGCGCGGCCAGTGCACCGACAGCCGCCAGTACCGGCGCTATGAGTGCACCCACCAGGCCCAGGGTTACCGGTATCTCGAGGTAAACTTTACCGGCCTGGTCTTTGATAATAATGCGGTGAACATTGCCTTCTTCGATCAGTTCCCGTATTTTGCGCATCAGGTCTTCACCCTTCACTTTAAATTCAGAAGTATTCATGGTATTTGCTTTTGATGTTTATCTGACGAAAAGCAGGCAGCAGGGTTACAACTTCACAGGCATCCTGCTGAACATTTGAATAAGGGAGAGACAATACTTCTTCATCTTGGTTAACAAAGAAATCTTTTGCATTTAAACGCAGAGAGGCGCTGATATCTGCGCAGAGAGCCGCTGAGAGTATTGACAGGCCAGGGTAGCATACATTTTTACCTGGCAAGGTGTATTGAATTAAAAATATGAATCATCAAAGAATCTCAAGCCCTCCTCCCCTAAATGGATTTCCGGATCAGTCTCAGATTTCGTACTTTTGCAGCTATGTTCAGATATTTATTAGCCATTCTTATCATATTGCCTTTACTTTCGCTGGTTTCGTGCAGGGGAAAAGATGCAGTGAGCAAAAAAATGCAGCTTACCGTGAGCATTATCCCCCAGCAATACCTGGCTAAGTATATCGCCGGCGATAAGTTTGAGGTTCAATCCATGCTCCCCCCCGGTTCGAACCACGAAACCTACGAACCCACTCCCCGCGATATGGAGAAGTTTTCCACTTCCAAACTATACCTCGCCCTGGGAGCCCTCGATTTTGAACTTGCCTGGCTCGACCGCTTCAGGGCCTCCAACCCCGGGATGAAGATCGTTAATACCAGCCAGGGAATTGAATTGCTGAGCGGGCATGCCCATGCGGAAAATGAAACTGCACGGCAAGGCAGCCACGGCATCGACCCCCACACCTGGCTCTCGCCGGCCTGCATGAAAATTCAGGCTGCCAACATGTGCAAGGCAATATCCGAACTGGATACGGCAAATTCAGCATTCTACCGGGCTAACCTTGAGCGGTTCAACCGCCTGGCCGATTCGGTGGACAGGGAAATACGCGAAAAGCTTTCGGCTACTGACGCAAAATACATACTGATCTTCCACCCCGCCTTGGCTTATTTTGCACGCGACTACAAGCTGGAGCAAATCAGCATTGAGCAGGAAGGCAAGGAACCTTCGCCGGCCTACCTGGGCGAGTTGGTAAAGTCGGCCAGGGAAAAGGGAATCAAATCCGTATTCATCTCCCGTGAATTCGACACCCGCAACGCCGAAGCCATTGCCCGCGAAATTGGCGGGAAAGTGGTAGTCTTCGACCCTATGTCGTCCGACTGGGCTAAAAACATGATCCATCTCGCCGAACTTATTGCCGCTAACTAACGAAAAATGACGAACAAACTCATTCAACTCGACCAGGTTACTGCCGGATACGACAACGGCATAGTGCTGCGTGATGTTTCGCTTACAGTTTCGGACCAGGATTTCATAGGGGTGATAGGCCCCAACGGGGGAGGCAAAACCACCCTGATCAAGCTGATACTCGGGCTGATAAAACCCGTCTCGGGAACGGTGCAGCGGTTTGATAACGAAGAGGGAAGCTTTATCGGCTACCTGCCGCAGCAATCGCATATCGACCGCAAATTCCCGATCACGGTGCGCGACATTGTGCTATCGGGCCTGATGTCGGCGGGTAAAATGCTGAACCGCTATTCGCAGTCGGACAAAAAACAGGCTCTCGGCTTGCTGGAACAGATGGGCATAGGCCAACTGGCAGGGCGCACCGCCGCCGAACTTTCGGGCGGGCAATTGCAGAGGGTGTTTATCTGCCGCGCACTTATTTCGTCACCTAAACTACTGATACTCGACGAGCCCAACACCTTTGTCGACAACCGCTTCGAGCACGAAATGTACGAGCTGCTGCAGCAATTCAACCAGAAAATGGCCATCATGATCATATCGCACGATGTGGGTACCATATCGTATTTCGTGAAAACCATAGCCTGCGTGAACACTAACCTTCATTACCACCCTTCGAATATAATAACCGAAGAGCAACTTGCCGGATACAACTGCCCGCTGCAGATCATCACCCACGGCGACGTTCCACATACGGTGCTACAGAAACACGACCATCTCCACGATCATGATCACGAACATAGCCATGCTCACGCACCTCAACCTGACCTAAAACACGAATAAGATGGCAGGCATACTCTCGTACGATTTTGTTCTCCATGCCCTGGAAGCGGCCCTGCTGGCCAGTATCAGCTGTGGTTTTATAGGCGCTTATATTGTCGCCCGCCGCATGGTTTTTATCAGCGGGGGCATCACCCATGCCTCTTTCGGGGGGATAGGACTTGGGTATTTCCTGGGCATCAACCCTATATTAGGCGCCGCCGTTTTCAGCATTTTATCCGCCTTCGGCATCAGGCTGGTTTCGAAACAGACCGATATACGCGAGGATTCGGCCATCGGCATCCTCTGGTCCTTCGGCATGGCGGTTGGCATCATCTTTATTTACCTCACCCCGGGGTATGCACCTAACCTTATGTCGTACCTCTTTGGCAGCATACTCACCGTTACCCCTACCGACCTGCTGATGATGGCCCTGCTGGCCGCCGTTACGGTTATTGTTTTTGTTTTGTTTTACAGGACCATCCTTTTTATTTCCTTCGACGAAGAATACGCCCGTTCGCACAACGCACCTGTTGAAACCTTCAACTACCTGATGCTTACTCTGGTGGCCCTGGTGATCGTTATCAATATACGTGTCGCCGGCATTATACTGGTGATCTCGTACCTTACCATACCCCAGAGCACGGCCAATCTCTTTGTCAACGATCTGAAAAAAATCATTATCCTTTCGATGCTTATCAGTTTTGCAGGCAGCATAACGGGGCTGCTCCTCTCCTATTTCTGGAATATCCCCTCGGGGGCCACCATTATTTTTGTTTTTGTACTCATCTTTGCCCTGGCCCGCCTGCTGGTTTATTTCCGCAACCTGAAACAGCGAAAGAGTTCCATCGCCAGTTAGGCGATGAAAACTTGAGGATAAGTTTATAATACACATTTTGAAATTACAGGCACCAGCTTTACCGTTGCAAATCGCTACCAGGTCATTGTAAGCATTAACAACATCGGTGTAATTATTCACAATGCAATTTGGCATATAAACTTAAAAAATAAGTTCTCTTTTCTGCTTTCAGGTCTTTATAAATCTATAAGGGAAAATCCAGTGGTAGTTTATTTTGGGATAGCCTTTTAAACTGCTGAAATCAAAACTGCTTTTTTATATTTTTATTTTGTCCTTTTGTCTTAACACAAAAGGACCAAAAAGTCAAGGCTTTATATAAATTTTACACATCTGTACGCCTTGGTAAAGCTCGCAAAAC
>JBAXXB010000367.1:0-3950 GCA_037128115.1 Bacteroidota bacterium | reverse complement strand
ATAAAAATATAGGTTAATTTTTTTTCTTTTACTCCCCAACTTTTGAAAGTGATCCAAAATTTCCGGTTAGCCTGATGCTGAGTTATTTCTTTTCCGCTTTTATTAGGTTCATTCCGCATTTGCGGCATGTTGTCTTCAAGGTTGACCTGATTTCGGGATGCATAGGGCAATAGTATTCTCCCTGGTTTGCTTTTTTGCTGTTTGAACTGAATGCCATCAGTTTGTAAGAAAGCCCTGCCATGAATTGATACTTTGTGACCACCTGGGTTTTTACCACGTTTTGATATACCGGTATATCGCAAAAGGTATACACGGTGAAATTGTTGATGGAGTAACTGATCTGGGGAGTAACAAACATTTTCTTATATCCCGTGGCCGAAGGATCGTAGTTAGGGTAGGCGTATAAAAGAATGTTTTCGTTCAGTTTCATCTTATCCACCCATTCGCCACGCAGTTGCAGGGTTGTCCCCAGGTGATTGAAAAAGGTCTTGCCTGCAAAGAGTCCTATGCTGGCAAAATCACCCATTTTTTCACCCAGTGGATTCCAGCCTTTTTTTACATACATCATGTTGGCGAAAACACGGAATTTTTTAGCAGTATATCCCCTGAAGAGAAAGCCGTAGAATATGATATCCTGGGCCCCTGAGGTCATCTGAACCGACTGCGGGTTGGTAATATAGTACGTATCCCCCGAAAAAGGTTCAATCCTGCCCGTGGAATCATTGTATTTACCTAGGGGTATTTTATATCCCAGACCGAGTGTAATTTCATTGGTTGTTTTGCCTGTACAGTAATTCAGGATCTTGTACCTGGGGAAAATAATCAGGTCGCCGACCCCTTTCGATTTGTAGGTACGGGTGGGATCGTTATTGAGGCCTGTTTCCTGTTTATTATAGTAATAACCCATTTCGACCGACATGGTAAATTCGGGTGTAACCCCGTAAGCCAGCCTCGAATACTGGTATGAACTACTGAATTCATCAAAATACTTGGCGGTGTCAGGTTTATTTCCGGTAAAAAACTTATCGCTTTTAATAAACTGAAAATTGGTATTCAGTTCAAGCTGGTTTTTGAGAAGCACACCCTGCGACGTACCTCCCGCTACCGGGCTCCCTGAACCTCCGGCACAGCATTGGCCGAAGGACAGGTTTGATAAAACTATAACAAATGCAAGGGTCAGTATAGCAAGCTTCATTCTCAGTGGAGATTAGTGATTGGAGAAATAAATGGTTGTTTTCAATACTCAGTGAACACTACAAACGTAGTGTCGTATCCCTTTAAGGATGAGAAACGACGAATTTTGCAGTCTTTATCCCTGATTCTGTTTGAAAGCGGGCATAATAAATACCGTTTTCCAAAGCCGATGTATTGACGGAAATGGTATGCTCACCCGGGTCAAACTCGTATTTCCTGGTTTTTACGGCCTGGTGTCCAAGGTAGTTATAGACAGATACAGCGAGTGAACTACTTTTCCCGATCGAGAATGCCAGCGAAACCTGGTCATTTACCGGGTTTGGATAAGTTTTGATGGTTGTAATTTCCTTGCTTTCAGGGGTCTTGATTCCCACGCTGAAATCCTGGAGAGCAGAAGTAATAGCTGTTGTGAGCAAGCCAATATTTACATTGGTGTTAGCATTGTAATACACGTGATGGGTGTAATTTCCCACAACCACAACTTTGGGCATGGCTGCTGTGCCGTAATCGGAAATTTTAATGGATGCATTTGAAAATTTTGTAGAATTTGTAAATCCGTTCGCGGTGCACCAACTCGTCAGCGAACTGCAACTCGTGTTGGCGTAATCATCCACAATATAAAGGTGCACTCTTCCCGGGTAAGTAGCATCGAAACTGTGAACTACATTATAGGTGGTCAGGGTGGTGGGGATGCATGAGCTACAGGGCATAACCCAGCAGAGAATGACCACATTGCCCGAGTCGAGTTCACTGAAAAGATTGTGGTTTACACCTGTGCAATCATTACAGTTAAAGTTGGTAGCGGTTTGGCTGAATACACCAAAAGAAGCTAAAATAAAGGCCAGAATAAAGCTTGTCCGTTTCATAGAAGTGGCGTTGGTTAGTGTTATTAACAAAAGTAAATCAGTATTGTTGAATCAGTTGACTTTAAAGTATTAGACGTTAGTAAATTGAGCAGGAAATACACAGCAGGCCGGCAGAGTGTATTTTACCAGCCCGCTGTACATTGTATTATTTAATGCTGTACCTCAAGCCTGCATAAACTGTCGCCCCCACAATAGGTCCCCATACCATGGATGTATCAAAATGGGTATGATAAGGCCTCCAGTATTCGGTAATCGGGTCATTCTGGGTAAAGTTGGTGAGGTTTTCGCCGCCCAGGTATACTTCGAAATACTTGAATTTACGTGTGACCTGTGCCAGCAATTGAACATAGGCGGGTGAATAGCCTGCACGCTGAAGTTTGGCGGGCATTTTTTGTGTGTCCGGTATACGGGCCTTCCCGTTTAACTGCAGGGTAATATCGAATTTCCATTTATCAAACTTGGTGGCATACGAGGCTGTGAACAATCCTTTATATGCGCTCACCATGGCTTTTTCGCGTAAAACCCCGTTTTCGGTCACTTTTACATCGTTAAACCTGAAGGCGGTCAGGATACTCAGCCGCTTAACAGGCTGGAATGTTACTTGTAGCTGTAAAATGTTGGAATACGATTTACCTTTGAGGTTGTAGAAGTATACATCAGCCGGCATGCTGTCGAGGTCAACAATTACCTGGTTGATAAAGCCGGTATGATAGGTTTCCAGGTCTACCTGGGCGTCGCGGCTGAACAGCTTGAAATTTTGCGTAAGGTTGATACCCATATTCCATGCCTTCTCCTGCTTGAGGTCATCCACGAAATGGATCACCCGCTGGCTGGCCATAATGGAATAATTTTCGGCAAAAACATTGGCCGTACGGTATCCTTCACCGATGGAAGCACGTATGGTGGTGGTTGGTGTAACCTTATACCTCAGGTGCATGCGGGGTGTGAAAAATGTCCCGAACTTGTTGTGGTGATCTGCGCGTATCCCGGCTATGAGAGTGAACTTGTCTTTCAGTATATAGGTATACTCGAAATATGCACCTGGTACCACCTCTTTGCGGTCCATATTATAGGTGGTGTCGTGCATGCTGTAAATGGCAAAAAGAGTGTCGGGATTGTTATCCAGGTCGCCCCCGGTTACCTGGTACAGGTAGGTGAAATCCGTACGCGAATATTTCTCCTTGTAGTTATCGTACATGAAACTAAGGCCCGTTGTAAACTTATGATTAGGGCTGCCTATTATATTCTGGTATAACAGGTTTGCATACAGGCTCTTCTGTGTACCCGAATATTTATTCAGGCCGAAAAAGCCCTGCTGGTCGTGGTAGATTCCTGAGAGTATAAGGGCAATGCTCTTGTCGGGCTTGTCTTTGAACATGAAACCGTTTTTCCAGAAGCTTTCGAGGCGCTTGGTGTGAACCTGCAACCCATAGGTCTTGGTCCCGTTCTGAATGCCTACAGTGTCACTTTTATAGGTGTCGGGATTGAAATCCACAAATCCCCCGGTTCTTTTCTCATCTAGGTATTTAACCCCAAAACGTGAAACATACTTCTCGGGGACCATATAGTCCCAGCGGTTAATGAAATTGAAAGTGTTTTGTTTGGGCAGGTCCCTGAATAGGTCGTTATTGGCATCCGATGGGTTGTCGTAATGGCTGTAATGTGCCATCACCATGGTGCTCAGTTTGTCGTTGAGTTTGAAGGCGGCATCTGAGTTTACTTCCATTCTTCCTCTCTGGTTCCCGTAAAGATTTACAAAGAATTTTTCGCTGGTGGCCGGTTTCTTGAGCTCGACGTTAATCTGCCCGGTAGTGGATTCAAATCCATTAACCACACGGCCATCACGTACCGGAGAGCTTAGCTCCTTTGAAACAGGAAACAGATATATAC
>JBAXXB010000366.1:0-3963 GCA_037128115.1 Bacteroidota bacterium | reverse complement strand
TTTGTAGAAATAGGCATTGTAGTTTTTATAATTTTTCCGGATACAGCTGTCAAAATCCATGATCGCCCCTTTCAGGTCCCCGTTCTTGGCTTTTTCAATCCCGCTGAGTAACTCCTTTGGCCGGTATGGATTTCCCATGGCCGGGGGGGCATTCTTAGGTTTAGCCACAACCTTCTTGACGATTTTCTTAGTTGTATCCAAAGGCATATATTGTGAAGGATCAACAGGGTCGATAGTATGATTGAACTGGCTGTTGCATGGTATACTGAAAAGATCACAGAAAGTTTCAGCTGTAAATGCCGGATTTGCCTGCAGGCCGGCGCTGCAAGGTATAGCCTGTTTATTCGTATTCCGGTTGGAAGAAAATCCAGCTGGAGAGAAAAGAAGCATAACGATAAATGCCGGTAAAATTTTCTTTGTCATGGGTTTGATTCGGTTTATAAAATGTGTTGCAGTATGGTTTGTGATTAGAGGAGGTTTTAGGGTAGGAGTGAGTCGGTCAATCGGATCAGGGAAGGTGTACCTAAGATTTATTTGTTTAATTTTACTTATGACTGGTTTTTTCGTTAAGCATAAGAAAAAGCGATTCCTGTATTTATTTGCCCAGCTCAGACTTCAGCTTCTCGACCATAATGGCAGCAGCCCTGTCGGAAGCCCCGGGAGGTCCTACCCGTTCGAGCAGTTCTTTATAGTCATTCAGCATATGGCTGCGTGCTTCACCATCCTGCAATAAAGGTCCTAGTTCCCGGCTCAGGGTATCAGCCGTGAATTTAAACTGTATGAGTTCAGCCACCACTTTTCGGTCCAAAATCAGGTTTACGAGTGAAATAAATTTAACGTGTACTACTAACCAGGCGACCAGGGCCGATAGGAAACTGAAACGGTAACATACCACCTGTGGCACTCCAAGCATGGCGGTTTCGAGCGTAGCGGTTCCTGAAGCTACTGCTGCTGCGTGTGAAACCCTGAGCAAGTCGTGCATTTGTCCGAAGACCACTTTCACTGTTGTGCCCTGAATCATTTTCACATAGAATTTTTCGCCTAATATCGGTACTCCTGCAATGACAAACTGATAGTCGGGGAAACGGCTGGTAATTTTCAGCATGATAGGGAGTATGCGGTGCAATTCCTGTTTTCGGCTGCCAGGGATCAAGGCAATAATCGGTTTGTCCCCCAACTGGTTGGTCTTGCGGAAAGCACCTTCATCGATCCGGTCATTCAGGTCCATGGAGTCGGGCATGGGATGACCCGTAAATTCAACTTTATAGCCATAACCGGCATGGAATTCCTTTTCGAAAGGCATAACTACGAAAGCCAGGTCGGTATTCCGGTGAAGTTTATGTACACGGTGCTTCCTCCAGGCCCATACCTGTGGCGATATATAATAAAACACTTTAAATCCACTAGCCTTGGCGAACTCTGCAATGCGCATATTGAAGCCGGGGTAGTCGACCAGTATCACGGCATCGGGCTGCCAGGCTGTTAAGTCTTCCTTGCAAAAACGGATGTTATGCAGTATAGTCCGGATGTTAAGAATCACTTCCTGGAAACCCATGAAGGCCAGGTCGCGGTAATGTTTCACTATAGTGCCGCCAGCCTGTTCCATGAGCGTGCCACCCCAGCAGCGGAATTCGGCTTCCGGGTCACGGGTCTTTATTCCGTTCATCAGCTTCGAAGCGTGTAAATCGCCCGAGGCCTCACCTGCAATAATGTAGTATTTCATGTATTCCGGCTAGGGTTTTTCAGAAAGGGAGTATAAAAGTACTGTTCTTCAGGAAAAAGAAAAAAGCCAGTATCATAATTACTGTTAAGATCAGTATGCCCTTGGCCGTATTTACATATTTGAGCTTGATGATATAATACCTCATCACGATAATGCTTGCCGCCGGTCCAAATAACAGCATATCGGTTATTCGTACCCATCCCATCACCAGGAATTGAGTCTGGATAAAGCGGAAGAATACAGCAAAAAGTATACCCACCGGCATGGGGATGATCAGCCCCAGCAGTAACCCAAGCGAAAGCTTGTCATTATTTAACCATTTCTTCAGCTGCATATCTTATATTTAGGTCTGCTTAAGGCTTGTTGCAAGTAGATGTTCAGGTACTTATTGGTCTAGGGGATGTTGGGCTATTTTATAGCTCTATGTCCCATTGTTTTATTTCATCTATCATATGGTGAGCGGTAAGATCGATCTGCACCGGTACTATACTCACATAGTTATTGTTGATGGCCCAGTGATCGTTATCCTCATCCTGGTCGAGGTTCACGAATTCGCCCCTGAGCCAGTAATAGTCTCGTTTGTGCGGGTCCTTGCGTTCGTCGAAGTTTTCATCCCAAAAGGCTTTCCCCTGCCGGGTTATTTTTATGCCTTTTATAGTGTTGCCGTTGAGCGCGGGTATATTTACGTTTAAACAGATACCATCGGGAAGTCCTTTTGCCAGCACATTCGAAGCCACCGAACGTATCAGCTTGCCGCAATGGCTAAAGTCGGCCGAATGTGAGTATTCATTCAGGGAAAAGCCAATGGCAGGAATGTTTTCCATTGCGCCTTCAATCACGGCAGCCATGGTACCCGAATACAACACGTTTATGGAAGCATTGCTGCCATGGTTTATACCCGAAACGATCAGGTCGGGCTTGCCGCGTATAATTACTTTTTCGCCCAACTTTACGCAATCGGCAGGGGTGCCATTGCAACTGTATTCGCGGTAACCGGGTTCTTCGGCAAGTAAGTGTAGCCGAAGGGGTACCGATATGGTGACCGCATGGCCCATGGCCGATTGCGGTTTATCGGGGGCAACAACAAGTACATCGCCCAGCGGTCGTATGGCTTCGATCAGGTAACGGATACCGGGAGCATGCACGCCATCGTCGTTGGTGATAAGTATGAGTGGTTTTTTCATTTCAGTGAGTGTATAATATTTAAAGCCCGGGCACCGGATCTGTGTTTGTTTCGTGCACGCTTTTATGCCCGGCAATACTTGTAACGCCAGCCGAGACAACAAATTTCATTACTTCGGTGGAGTTTGCCTGCAAAGGTTTGATATTGGCTACCGGCACAATAAACAGGTTACCCGAAAAGGTATAGGAAAGGGGCAGGTAAACGGCCACTTTGCCGGCTTCGATTCCCAGGGCCGACAGGTCATGCTCGGTAATAAACCCGATTTTCTCCAGGTCCGAATCCTTGCTAATCCTTACCAGTACCGGTTCGGTGAATTTTTTCTCCTTGCCCACAAAGGCCGACATAAAGTCCTTGATAGAGGTATAAATAATTTTAACCAGGGGAGCCTGGCTGATAAACCGGTCGATGGCGTTGAGTATAGGCTTGATCAGGATGGAACTGCCTATGATCCCGATCAGGGTGATTAGGGTCAGGATCAGGATCAGCCCCAGCCCCGGGATTTTAAAACCTATTAAATCAGTAAGATATTGTATCAGCAAGCCATCGACAAACTCCAGCGATACCACTATGGCGTATATGGTAATGGCCACGGGCGATATCAGGAGGAGACCCTGCAAGAAATATCGTATAAGCTTGTTCATAAGTCTGAAGTAGGGCGCAAAATTAGTCAATTTATTGCCTCAAATGAACAGATGAAGATATGATTCTGAAGGGCCCTATGACCGGCCTGGCTCTTTTACCTTTTTGTGTACCACTAAGGCACTAAGAGCACTCAGGGGCACTTTGGGGAAGTAGTTCTTACTTTTGGATAAAGCATTAAAATGCGAGAATGCAATTTACGCTCCGGTTTCCTGTATGTCTTCCTTTCGCTCGCATCTTTAGTTTAAGCAAGTCTGAATAAGGTATCTTTTGGCTTATATTTCATCATGCTTTATTTCCAATCATTACCTCACCACAACCTTGCTGTCGGCCACCACGCTGCCTTTATACAGCAGCCTGAGAAGGTACATACCTGGCGGGAGCTGCGATACATCCCATTGCAGGGGAACAGGCGAGT
>JBAXXB010000365.1:0-4051 GCA_037128115.1 Bacteroidota bacterium | reverse complement strand
GTGTAAATCTTCTCCAAGAAAATATAAGGCAGACACAGTTCTGTGAACACTCCCGTTCCAAATGTATTTAATCTGGTTACTAAGGTGTAAAAGCTGGTTTAGCTGGGAGTGTTCACAGAAATGTTCGATTGCCATTGTCATCGCACCAGCAGCTGCCATGGGCAATTAATGGTCGAATAGTCAGCCCGGCTGGATACGTTTTCGGCTGGCCGCCCTAAGCCAATCATTGTCATGTAAAAAGGAGCCACTCCGTAGAGAAACTCCTTTTTACAATGGGTGTAAGTTGGCCCGGCAATATGGTGGGGCGGCTTAAGTTTAGCCCCTGCAGGGACCCTGGCTTATTATTGTTTTACTAAGCGAAGCGAAGCCTGTCCCTGCCCGTTGGCAAGCACTATAGTGTAAATACCGGGAGCAAGGCGCGAAATATCGGTTTTGGTTTCGCCCGTTATTTCCATATCGGCTATGTATATCATCCGCTCTCCCACCGAATTGACAACGGAAAGACTGCCCCTGAATGCCGTGGGGGAATGCAGGCTGAACCGGTCTTGGGCAGGATTGGGCGATAGGGTGATAAGCGATGCAACCGCGTCATGAGCCAGGCCTACGCCTATATTCACACTCGTCGAAACTTCGTTCGAATAGGTGCTGCTGCCGCAGGTATTCACTCCCTGTACTTTGATCACTGAAGTACCTATATAACCCTGGTTCCAGGTTACAAGGGCCGTGGAAGCAGTTCCGGAAACAGAGCCGGACACTGCCGGTGCAAGATCCCAGCTGTATGTGCTGGCGTAAGTGCTCTGCGTTACATACTGTGAAGTGGGCGTTTCGGTGGTGATGATAACAGATGGCCCGGCAGGGTCGGAGGGTTTGACCGGAGCCTGGGGGTCAACGGCTATCAGGGCATTTCCCGTCATGGTGCTTCCGCAGTTCGATGTATTGCTTGCCTGCACGGTATAGTTGCCGGCAGTAAGCTGGTTTCCGAATGTAATGGCATTCCCGGTCCCGTTTACCACCGTGGAGGTGGCTATGCCATCCCTGTAAAGAGTATAGCTGGTGCTGGCCTGCGAACTGCTTAAGCCCACGGGCAAACCAGTGCCTGAAGGTCCGCAATAGGTTCCGCCCCCGTTAACCGTGCAGGCTGCGGGTAAACTGTTTATGGTGATCGGCAGCGGGTCGGAGAAGCTTCCTTCGCAATTCCCGTTGTTTGCTTTTACGCGCAGCGTGGCTGTTCCGGCAAAGTCGTCGGCCCAGTCGATATCAATAGCCGAACTTCCCTGGAAGAAAGCGCCCGCTGTAGCAGGGGTAAGCTCCCACATATAATAGGTCGAAGGCACTATGCCTGTGGTGGTATAATGCGTGGTAGCCGCATTGGCGCAAAGGCTGGTGGCGCCGGCAGGCATGGGGCACTGCCCCGGGATAGCATCCACGTTAATGGTCAATGGCTCCGACCAGTTGCCGCTGCCGCAGCTATTGGTGCATTTCATTTTCAAAGTTGCCACACCCGTCCAGCTGTTGTTCCAGTCGATGGTGCAGGTGGGCCCGTTCCAGGTCAGGACTCCTGCTGCCGCGGGTGCCAGGTCCCATACGAAGGCATTGGCATAGGGCACCGTTGTGCTGGTGTAGGTCTGGTTAACGGGATTGGTGCACAAGCCCGTTGACCCGGCAGGCATACCCGGCGCATCAGGGGCTGCAAGCGGGCTGATATAGTTTGCCTTTACCCTGGTATCGTAACATTGCCCGTTGTTGCCGCTGAGCATCACATCGTACGAGCCGGATGAAGCATACGCAACGCTTGGGCTAGCCTGGGTGGAGGTGGAGGGATTGCCGGCTTCGAACGACCATGTGTAGCTTACATTCGAAGGCTGGGTAGTAGTAAAGTTCACGGTGAGGGGCGCACAACCGGAGGTTTGGTTGGCGGCAAAGTCGTTCAGGCTGAACAGAGTGGCCGGAAGGGCATTGAGGGGTGATTTGATACCGTTAAATATTTCCTTTGTGGCGCTGTCCTGCACAAAGGCCACCAGTTCGCAATGCGCTAAGTCCCAGGAAGGATCTTTTACAAAGGATAACGTATACGTCTGCGTGGGGTTAGCCGCGAAATTAACAGAGGTGCCGTTCGAGCCGGGAACCATCAGGCGGTTTACGAAATTTACCTCGCTCATACAGCCCATCCAGGTAACCGGGATATGCGATTCGGTGAGTACCAGCTGCAGTTTGAGGTTATTGCCGGTATAGCTGTTCAGCTTGGTTACCGAAACATTTACAGTATAGTTGTTCCCTGTATTGCTGCCCGAAAAGCAGATTGCGATAGGCGCAGGTGCAGCGTAACGCTGTTGATACATGGGCAGGTAAGTTGAATAGATATTTCCGGAGGGGCAGGCTGCGCCGCCTACCGAACTCACAATGCCGTCAAAAAAACCGCTGGGATAACCGCTTACGGCATAATAACTGTTACGGGTGTTCGAAAAAGCATTTGCGTAGGGATCGCCGTTGTGATTTTCGATCACGGCTACATTCTTGCCTTCGGTGATCAGCTGGTCAGCGGCGTTTGAAGCCCCTGGGCAATACTGGCACCAGGTTCCCGTGCCGATTTCGAGCACTACCATATTCCTTTGAATGGATTGTGATGATGCTGCCAGCCCCGCCGACAATAGCACCCATAACAGAAACAGACGGTTTTTTTTCATAGAATGATTGATTATGTATTGTGTTTTGAAAGGTACAAGGGGGTGCAACAGCCAGCGACTTGAAGTTCGTAAAGATAATTAAAAAGTAAGCCCTTGTATGTTTTTGAAATATATTTTGCAAATGAATCTGTTGCCTTGTTTACAGGCTAATACGGTATGATACAGAAATGGCGCTGACAGGGTTTACTGCAGCGCCGTTATAAGAAGAGTATGTTTTTCGGATAGTTTCCTTAACTGAAAACATTAGATCCAACCTTGCCACTGAGTGAAATTCAGAACCGGGTGGGAGAATAATAGAATCGCTTATTTATTGGCTTTTCGACATGGTTTCGGGCACCACTATAATAAAATCAGCCAGGCCTTCCGATTCTTTTTTCAGCTCATCAAGGTCAGCTTGTTCAACCGAGGAAATGGTGACAATTTTAAGGGTGGGATCGGCCTGCCGCAGGTACCATATAATGCTCTGGAAGCGGTCGCTGTGGTAGCTGCCGTTGAAGTGAAGGAAGGTCTTTCCCTTGCTGTAGTTCTGCTTTATAAAATAGGCCATGGTGGCATCTTTCATGGCCTGGGCACGGGTAATGTTGGCGGTAACATGCGCAGGCGAATCACCCATCATCTTGGCCATATCGGCATAGCAGGCCAGGGTGGAATCGTATTTTACAGGAAGGGGCGCCATAAAAGCGTAAGCGCTCTTATCGAGTGTGTTGAGTGCTTCGAAGCCGCCCTTGTTCACCATGGCTGCATAACGGCGAGGAATATCGGTAGCTATAAAGGCTAGGCTGCTGTCGCGGGCAAAGTTCAGCAGGCGCTTATAATCGGTCTTGTAGTTGGGCCATAGCCTGGCTTCAGCTTCAAAGGTCTTCTCCTTAACCAGGCCGGCAATGTATTCGTTTACGATAAGCTGGTTGTCCGACTCGAACATTTCGGCTCCCAGGACCAGGTTTTTACCTCTTTCGGCATACAGGTCGGCTGTAAGTTCATATTCCAGCCAATGGCAGATCGGGTTGTCGTGCAACTCGCCAAAGAATACAATATCGGCTTCCGAGGCTTCTTTCACCAGGTCCTTGTAGGAAGTGTTCCTGCCGTTTTTCTCGAATAGGCGATATGCGGGTTTGTCGTTTTTCATCGAAACAAGGATAAAAAAGGCAATGACAAGGAGTAGGGGAAATTTCATGGTTATAGGGTTCAAAGGGTTCGAAGAGTTCAAGGGTTCAAAGGGTTCAAAGGGTTCAAAGGGTTCGAAGGGTTCAAGGAGTTCGAAGAGTTCAAAGGTTCACAGGTTCAAAGAGTTCAATGCTGCGCGTTCAAAGGATTTAAGGTATGATGAGTCAAAAGTTCTAAGAATATCTTGTTGCTCGTCAACGTTC
>JBAXXB010000364.1:0-4054 GCA_037128115.1 Bacteroidota bacterium | reverse complement strand
CATGCCGCTTCCCTGATTGAACTGCTCCATACAGCAACGCTTATCCACGACGACGTGGTGGATGATTCGAATGAAAGGCGGGGATTTTTCTCCCTGAATGCCCTATGGAAAAATAAAATAGCCGTCCTCGTAGGTGATTACCTGTTGTCGAGGGGATTGCTCCTTTCGCTGGATAACGAGGAGTATCACCTGCTGAAAATAGTGTCGAATGCTACACGCGAGATGAGCGAAGGCGAGCTGCTGCAGATTGAAAAGGCCCGGAAACTCGATATAGAAGAACCCGTGTACTTCGAAATCATCCGCAAAAAAACAGCCTCCCTCATAGCTTCCTGCTGCGCTGCAGGTGCAGCCTCCGTGGGAGCCGATGCCGAAACCATCGAAAAAATGCGCCTTTTCGGCGAATATGTGGGTATAGCTTTCCAGATTAAAGACGACCTCTTTGATTACGAGAAAAACCTGGCCACTGGCAAGCCCAATGGCACCGATATCAAAGAGAAGAAAATGACGCTTCCGCTCATCCATATGCTGAGCAATATGTCGTGGATCGAAAAGCGAAGAGCTATGAATATAGTCCGGAATCATAATAACGAACCGGAAAAGGTAGCCGAACTGATTACCACGGTGAATAAGAGTGGCGGGATTAATTATGCAAGTGAAAAAATGCTCGAATACCGGCAGAAAGCCATTGCCCTGCTCAATACAATGCCTGCCAGCGAGGCAAGGAGTTCGCTCGAACAACTGGTGATGTTCACCACCGAACGCAGGCACTAGCAAAAAGCCCTGCCTATTCCATGAATTTCGGCTGGAAGGGAGTCTGAAAACAGGAATGCGGGCCCTGTTGGAAGCAAAATAAATACCGGGTTAATAGCTTCACTTTGGCACTACCCGGATGGCATTACAATTAATACATTTTTTACATGAAAATTATAGTCAGCCTGCTTATTTCCCTGTTAATTGCCGCTTCGGCCATGGCCCAGGTGAGCATTGAAACCTATTCGAACGGCAGCAAAAAAGCAGAAGGGAAGATGCTCAACGGTGAACGGGACGGGATATGGTACGAATTTAACCTGAAAGGGCTCAAGATTGCTGAAGCCAATTATGTAAACGGGGTTAAAGAGGGAAAATATACCGAATGGTATCCGAACGGAAAAAAGCTGTTTGAAGGCTATTTTAAAAATGGCAGGCTCAACAGCATGGTTAGCTCCTGGCGTATGGACGGTACCCTGCAGGAAAAGGGACATATGACGGATGATCTCCGTGACAGCATATGGGTTTTTTATCATACCGACGGCTCCTCGGGCAGCACCGGCCTTTTCAGCAACGGGAAGATGGAAGGCAAATGGCAGTATTTTTACGAAAGCGGCGAAAAATGGAAATCGGGCTCCTACCTCAGCGATGAAAAAACCGGGCTATGGACCTTCTGGTATATGGACGGGCGTGTTCATCACCGGGGCGAATACTTGGCCAACAAGGAAACCGGTATCTGGCAGGGATGGTTCGAAAACGGGCAGCTCAAAGATTCAGGATCCTACCTCAGCGGAAAAATGCAGGGACAATGGAAAGGCTGGTTTGAAAACGGGAAACCTCAATATATAGGCTTCTACAAGGAAGGCAACCAGGACAGCACCTACAAGGTATGGTTTCCAAATGGGAAAAAGCGTACCGAGGGTGCCTATAAAATGGGTATAAAGGATGGTCCCTGGAAGGAGTGGTACGACAACGGCCAGATGAGCGAGTCCGGGGCCTGGCTGGAAGGGCAGCGCCACGGATTCTGGGTGTACTTTGATGCCGACGGATTAAAAATTAAAGAGGAGAATTTCGATAAAGGCAAGCCCGATGGCGCCTGGAAGACGTATTTTGCCAACGGCCAGTTATCGGGTGCCGGACAGTATGTAAATAAAGCCAGGGAAGGTACCTGGCAGTACTGGGACGAAAAAGGCAAGCTGATGGTAAAGTCGGAATTTGTCAACGGTCAGAAAGTTAAAGAGAAACGATACGGTAAGGCAGGCAAGGAACTGGAGCCGGCTATAAAACACAATTAAATCGGGTGGATGGAGTTATTAAGGTTAAAACACTCTTATGCCACGCATTTTAGTCCTTTGTTTCCTGCTTCTCTTCGTTTCGGCTGGTACGTCTGCCCAACCCCAGGCAAATAATAAAGCGCTCACTGACATCTGCCTTACGAAAACCGAACTCGAATTATACAGGCAGATCAATGAATACCGTCACCAAAAAGGCTTGCCGGAAGTGAAACTATCCCTTTCGCTTTGCATAGTGGCACGTACGCATGCCATGGATCAAACCGCCAGTCACAATTTTGGTGATCGCTGCAACCTGCACAGCTGGTCCGACAAGGGCTCCTGGTCAGCCTGCTGCTACACACCTGACCATAAACAGGCAAAATGCATGTGGAATAAACCGCGTGAACTGACTAATTACCAGGGCGACGGTTACGAGATATCCTATTATTCCACCTATAAATACGATTCACCGGCGGCTTTTGCCAAAGATATACTGGAGGGATGGAAGAAAAGCCCGGGGCATAACGAGGTGATCATGAATAAAAGCATTTGGAAGCAGGTGAGTTGGGAAGCAATAGGCGTTGGGATTTATGGAGAATACGCCGACGTTTGGTTCGGGAAAGAGGAGGATATGACCGGGGCGCCAAAGGCGTGTGAATAGGAGAGAGGGGGTTGAGATTTACGATTTGCGATTTACGAGTGACCAGTAACCAGTAACTAGTAACTAGTGAGTATTGAATGGGTTTTTATGACAGGAGGCCGTATGAACCATAATGAGGAAATTTTTAAACATTTCACTTTAAACGGCGTTGAACCCATACCCGGCAATCTAAATAAATGACTTTGAACTGATCTCGAACAAAACCACTCCAAGAACCTGGATTCTGACTATGAAACAACTATACCTGATCGTTACATTTCTTTTTGTTGCAGTTCTCACTTCCACGGCCCAGCAATTCCAGGGGGGAGTGGCTGCAGGGCTGGTGGGCAGCCAGGTGGCCGGCGATACTTACAGCGGCTTTGACAAGCCCGGCGCTTACGCAGGGATATGGGTCAGGCTGGCTGTGAGTGAGCGCACCTCGTTTCAAACCGAAATAAGCTATTTCCAGAAAGGCAGCCGGCACAACCCGGACGAAAAACGCCAGGATATGACTTTTTACCTGATGCGCCTGGGGTACGTCGAAATGCCTTTCCTGTACCAATTGCATCTTAAAAACAAAGCTATTCTGGAAGTGGGCCCTTCCTTATCGTTCCTGTTGCACAGCTACGAAGAACTGAACTACGAAGAAATCAGTTTCGGGAAATTCACCCTGTTTAATCCCTCCTTTATGGCAGGAATCGGGTTCCCGATTACCGAAAGGCTGAGTGCCCATTTCCGTATGAACAGTTCACTGTTGAGCATACGCACGGATGAGGTATCCGGGGCAAGGCACCGTATATTTGACCATGGACAGTATAATGACTGCATACTTCTTTTCCTTGGATTTAAATTGTAGTGAAGTAGGCGAAGTATTCCAAAACCTAACGTAAATGGCGAACAAAAAAATAAAACTTATAGTCGGCGTCACCGGGGCCAGCGGGGCAATATATGCCAGGGTGCTCTTCGACAGCCTGCTGCAACTTGGCGCACAGCTGGAAGAAGTGGCCGTGCTGTTCTCGGAAAATGCCGCGGGGGTGTGGAGCTACGAGCTGGGCAATTCCGATTACGAAAAACTGCCATTTACTTTTTATAAAAAGGACGATTTTTACTCACCCGTGGCTTCCGGATCGGCAGGCTTCGATGCCATGATTATAGTTCCCTGCAGCATGGGGACGCTTGGACGTATTGCTTCGGGCGTGTCGACCGACCTGATGACCCGTGCCGCCGATGTAATGCTGAAGGAGCGCCGTAAACTGGTGCTGGTGGCCCGCGAAACGCCCCTGAGCCTGATCCATATCAACAATATGAAGACCGTTACCGAAGCCGGCGGGATTATCTGCCCGGCTACACCCTCGTTTTATAGCAGGCCCGAGACTATGGAGCAACTGGCCGC
>JBAXXB010000363.1:0-4058 GCA_037128115.1 Bacteroidota bacterium | reverse complement strand
CTTCCCTGATGGCTGAATATGCTTATGCCAGCGAAGGGGGATCATGCTCTATCAGCAACCCGAACGAAGTCTGGATGAGGGAAAGGCTCGGAAAAGGAAAACCGGAAGTGGTGAAGGATAAAAGAGGACGCGAAACCGTAAAATACAATAAAGGCGGCTTTTGGGTTGCCATGCGTATCCCCGACGGGGACATCTCCGGCCATGCCAACCATGCACGAATCACTACTTTCCCTTTGAATGATCCCGAAAACTGCCTCTATTCACCGGATGCCATCAGTTTTGCACGCGAAAAAGGATTTTTTACCGGTGAAGACAAAGACTTCAGTTTCTCCGACACTTACGCTCCTCTCGATTTCGAGGGTGCCCGTTTCTGTGAAGCACGCGTTTGGAGCGGTTTCAACAAAGTTACCAAAGGCATGGATAAATACCTCGACTATGTAAAAGGCGAAAACCTGAAAAACCGCATGCCCCTCTATGTAAAACCCGACCATAAACTCACGGTTCAGGAAGTAATGGGCCTTATGCGCGACTATTACCAGGGCACCGAGCTGGATATGACCAAGGATGCAGGCGCAGGCCCTTACAGCTGCATCGTTCGCTGGCGCCCGCTGACCTGGAAGGTCGACGGGGTTGAATATTTCAACGAAAGAGCCATCAGTACCCAGCAAACCGGCTTTGTTTTCGTAGCCCAGTCGAGGCCGTACGTTCCAAGCCCGCTTGGGGGAATACTCTGGTTTGGTGTCGACGATACCTATTCCACGGTATTTACACCCATGTACACCTGCATGACACGTATACCCGAACCCTATGCAGTCGGCAATGGCTCCATGATGAAGTTCAGCGACAATTCCGCATTCTGGGTTTTCAACCAGGTTTCGAACTTTGCCTATACCCGTTACAGCGACATGATCCCTGAAATTCAAAAGAAACAGTCGGAACTCGAAAACAATTATGTTGCGATGGTTCCGGCCATCGATAAAGTAGCGCTCGAAATGTACCGGGTTAACCCAGCCAAGGCGGTACAGTTCCTGACCGATTTTTCGGTTACCCAGGGCAACAACACCGTAAGCGAGTGGAAAAAGCTTTACGGATACCTGTTTACCAAATACATGGACGGCAATATCAAGGAGCCGGTACCACTGCCAGCGGGTAATAAATTTGTCAACCCTAAAGTAAAACAACCAGGTTATGGCGAACCCTTCTACCGCAACCTTGTAAAAGAAACCGGCGATAAGTTTAAAGTTGTAGGACCGCCAAATAAGTAACAGGGCTTACTGATGAATATTTTTAGTGCTTAAAACTCTGGAGTTATGAGTGCCTGGAGTTATGAGTGCCTGGAGTTAAGGTAAGGTTCGATTGTGCTTTAAAGAAGTGCCTAGAGTGTGTAAAGTTATGAGTGCCTGGAGTTAAGGTAAGGTTCGATTGTGCTTATTTTCAATAATAGACATCCAACCACAAATCTTGTTTCAACTCTAGGCACTTTAGACACTCTAAGTACTCTAGACACTTCAGACACTCTAAGTACTCTAGGCACTTTTTACTCCCTTCTCCCCACATTCCCTAAAAATAATCCTGCATATACTAACTATTACAATGTTTCGTTACCTTTGGGGAATAAAATTGTTTTTTTATTATGGATCAGAAACCTGTAAATACCCTGGGATATAAAATCGCGATCGGTGTTTTGCTGGCAATTATAGCCGTTATGACATGGATGCTGCTGAATCAGAGAAAAGAGGTCATCACCCTTGTTAAAAACAATGACAGCCAGGAAATAGCCCTGCAAAGCGAGCTCGACTCGCTTATAGCCGAACACGAAAGGGTAAAAATATCATACGGGGAGCTCAGCAATTCGCTGGCCGAACGCGACAGTGTTATTAAGCTGAAGGCACGCGAAATCAAACAACTGCTTGGCGCCAAAACCGAACTGGCAGTAGTTAAACGCAAACTCGCACAATTACAAATTATCACCCAGGGCTATGAGCAGCAGATCGACTCCCTGTTTACGGTGAACCGTAAGCTGAAAGCCGAAAACGAAAAAATCAAGATCGACTACAACCTCGAACAACAGAAAACCACCGACCTTTCGAAAGATAAAGCAGCCCTGAACGAAAAAATCACCGGGGCGGCAGTGCTCAAGGCCTATAAAATTTCGGCACTTGCTTACAAATCCAAGGGCGTCGACAAGGAAAAGGAAACCGACAAGGCAGCCCGAACCGATAAAATCAAGGTTTGTTTCACCATCAGCGAAAATAAGCTGGTAAGTTCGGGTTATAAACGGTTTTTTGTTCGTATCGCCCGTCCCGATAACGTAATTTTAACGCGGGGACCAGCCTATACCTTCCAGTTCCTGGGTCAGACCCTGCAGTTCTCAGCCATGGAAACCCTGAACTACGAAGGCGATGCCGCCGATGTATGTACATACTTCGAACTGCCTGCCAATAGTACTGAAATAGCCAAAGGCCGCTACTATGTCAACATTTTTACCGAAGACCGGGAAATTGGGCAGACATCGTTTGAGCTGAAATAGGTATTGGAAATCAGAAGAACCGGTTTTGTGCCGGTTTTTTTATGCCGCACTGTCAGCTGCGAGCCTTACCTTTTCGATTGCAGGTTTTTCATACGGTAAACATAAAAATAATAGGCCGGCTTGCCCATTCGCATCACGCTGATGGTGTCGGGAGGAAAAACCTGCCGGTAATAGAGCCCGGGCAAAGCACGCGGATGCCTGAAATCGCGGCTGGAAGTAATGTACCAGGCATCGCTGTTAAGCCTGAAACCGCCTTCGGCGCTGTTGATCCAGGCATATTTGTGAATTTCGGAGGTATCGCCGGCAGCCATTACAATACGGTTAGTGCCCCTGGCGGCATAATAGCTGTAATTCGCCGCGGGGAACCAGCGGTAGCTCACAATCGGGGCGGCGGCAGGCATCAGCCCGGCTTTCTCATACGTATCGGCCAGCGGGATAAATCCTTCGCGCAACTGCCTCCATCCGTATACTTCGAGAGAGTAATCAGCTGAACCTTTTCCCCCTTTGGTCTTTATATACCTGTCGAGTGGCACAAAACCTGTGAGTATCTGTGCCGTCGAAATAACAATCAGTACTATACCAAATGCCAGCGAAGCTTTTATAACAGTTGGGAAAACCCCGTCCCTTCGCCCGCGTATCCAGAGCGCTGCCAGGGGTATAAGGCTCAGGTAACCTGCAGCGTTCCAGTGCGGAAGCGTGCGCCTGGAAACCGAAACCAACAGGAAAATCAGTATCACCGGCAGGGCCGAGCAAATCAGCAATCCCACTTCTTTATTCCTGAAAAAGCTTCTCCTTTTAAAAAACACGAAAACGGAAATTCCTATCAGCACCAGGTTCAATGGGTTGGTGTACAAGGCTTCACCCAGGATTTCGGTAAGGAAATAATCAGGCGTAAGCACTGTAGCAACAGGCTCCACCCGCCCGCTGTGAAACAGGAAACTCACAAAGCCATTCTGCTGGTTCCAGATGATCACCGGCATAAAAAGCAGCAGCATAAGCAGGTGGCCCAGGTAAAACACCCGGCGTTTTAACCATGTCCGATCGTAAATCAAAATATACAACATCATCCCCAGCCATAGAAAAGCCGAGGTGTACTTGCTCAGCAGGGCAAGCCCAATAAAAACGGAGGCTAGCAGGAACTTTTTTTCGTGCCTGGAATCCGTTTCTCCGGCAAAAGCCTGCAGTAAGAATAGCAGGGCCGCGAGCCAGAATACCGTCTGGGGAGCATCGGGCAGAATAAACACACCGGTAATGATAAATCCATATACGGAAGCCGTGTAAAGCAGTGCGGCATACCAGCCTGTAAGCTCGTCGCGAAGCTGTTTGCCTATACGAAAGACAAGCCAGGTATTCAGGGTTCCGGCCACTACCGCTGCCAGGCGTATAAAAAACTCACTGCCGAAGTACAGGTTGAAGCTGAACAGCTGTATCACCCAACCCACCATGGGAGGATGATCGAAATGGCTAAGGGCCGGGTACAGGGCATAGGTATAATAGTATGCCTCGTCGTTGCCCAGGCAGAAACCGG
>JBAXXB010000362.1:0-4077 GCA_037128115.1 Bacteroidota bacterium | reverse complement strand
TTAACCTTAACCTTAACCTCAACCTCAACCTCAACCTCAACCTCAACCTCAACCTCAGATCCATAAGATAGCTGAATGCAATTCCTTTTTTATGAAAGTTGTTTTTGTTAAGCGATTGGTTATGAGATCGCTGTTTCAAGGCGACTCATGATGGCGTTGATCTGGAGATCAATCGTTTCAATGAACTCCTGGTACCCGGCAGGTTGAATGCGGTTCATGTAATACAATAGCATCCCGGCGGAAACATAATTCAACTGTAGCTTGATAGTGGAGATATCCTTGCTATCTATATTTTTATTTTGAATGATGTATGCCCATTCGTCAGCACATAATCCATCAAGGAAAGTGAAGATCAGGTTAGCCGTAGGCTGTTTCTGGCCTATATCACCTAGCTTTTCGATAAAAAACAGGTTGAATACACTGGGATACTGCACAAAATAAGCAATATAGGCTTTAGCAATAGCCTTGATACGCTCCTGCCCGGGGGGAGTTTTCTCCACTTTCAGCCTGATTTCGGCCGCACATTCTTCCTGGAAATCATTCACACATAAAAACACCAGCTCTTTTACATCCCTGAAATAGTTATAAAGCGTCGCATACGAGTACCCGGCCTGCGCGGCAATGCTCCTTACGTTGATGCTTCTGAGGCCTTCGCCTTTGAGTAATTCTTTGGTAGCCTGCATGAAATAGCCTTTCATGCGCTGTTCCTGAATGTCTTTATTTACCATTGAACAATGATTTAAAATATTAACGCTGCAAATATATTGAACAATGTTAATACTATTACCAAATGTTAAAATTTATTTTCGGGTATGCGCATACAATTATTAACTTTTCGGCACTTAAAGCGTTAAATTTACTTCCCGCTTAAATGATTTCTTATGAGTTGGGAGGCAATAAATAGAACTTTTTTCACCCGCAATGACACATACCAACCGGCTGATACACGAAACCAGCCCCTACCTTTTACAGCATGCCCATAACCCTGTCGACTGGAGACCTTTTGGTCCTGATGCTCTGGAACTGGCAAAACTCGAAAACAAGCCCATGCTTATAAGCATTGGATACTCTTCCTGCCATTGGTGCCATGTGATGGAACATGAATCATTTGAAGATGATGATATTGCCGGAATAATGAATCAATATTTTGTATGCGTAAAAGTAGATAGGGAAGAACGTCCCGACGTGGACCATGTATATATGGATGCCGTACAACAGATCCACGGGAACGGGGGATGGCCGCTGAATAGTTTTGCTTTGCCCGATGGAAGGCCTTTCTGGGGTGGTACCTATTTCAGGCCGGAGCAATGGAAACAATTGCTGCTTAATGTGAAGGATTTATTTCAAAACAGGTTTGATGAACTTGAAGCCCAGGCAACCGGAATTGTTGAAGGCCTTGCCAGACAGAATTATATAGTAAATGAACGGGGAGGAGATACTGCTACTTCAATAGATTTTAAGCCTGTTTATGCATTGTTGCACCAGGCTTTTGATCATGTGGAAGGAGGAATGCAGGGTACGCCTAAATTCCCTATGCCGTTAGTCCTCCAGTTTATATTAAGTTATGGCGCCTATTATAAGGATACGGATGCCATGACCAATGTGCAGCTAAGCCTGAAAAAAATGGCCTCAGGTGGAATCTATGACCAGGCCGGCGGAGGTTTTTCCCGCTATTCAACCGATGCGGAATGGAAAGTGCCACATTTTGAAAAAATGTTGTATGATAATGCGCAATTGATCAGTTTGTATGCGGCTGCATTCCAAATGACCGGGAATAAGCTTTATAAGGAAGTAATCGAACAGTCCATAGGATTCCTCGACAGGGAGTTAAAATCACCGGAAGGCTTTTATTATTCAGCGCTTGATGCTGACAGTGAAGGCGAGGAAGGCTTATTTTATACCTGGACAGCCGGAGATTTCGACTCCGCTTTGGGGCATTATGCTGAACTGGTCGGCGAATATTATGGATTGGGCGGGCCCGGACTATGGGAAAACGACCGGAATATTCTGCTTAGGCCTGAAAGTGATGAATTATTTGCTCAGCAGCATTACCTCTCAGCCGAGGAACTGGCGTCGTTGATCGAATTTTGTCGGGACCAGCTTTTGAAATCCCGTTCTGCCAGGCCTCGTCCTGCAATGGATGATAAAATGCTGACCTCCTGGAATGCATTGACGATCAGTGCCCTCATAGCTGCATATGTTGCGCTGGGGCAAGAGGAATATCTGCAATCGGCAACGGACGTGGCGACGTTTATTCTCACTCACCTGAAACGTCCGGACCAGGGCCTGTTTCACACCTGGAAAAACGGGAAATCCCAAATCCATGCTTTTCTCGACGATTACGCATTTACCTGCGAGGCATTACTTAGCCTCTATTCAGTCACCAATGATGAACGCTGGCTGAATGAAGCAGAGTTACTGGCAGACTATGTGGTGAAGCGGTTTTATGATACAAATTCCGGTTTCTTCTGGTATTCACAAAATGATGATGACCAGCTATTTGCGCAGAAAATAGATATCTATGATGGTGTAATACCTTCAGGCAATTCAGTTATGGCAAATGTATTGAATACACTAGGCATTTTTCTTCATAATGATGAATACCTGGAGAAATCACGCAGTATGGTGAATGCCGTCAAAGACCGGTTTATACGCTACCCGGCGGCATATGCCAACTGGGCAAACCTCGCTTTACAAAGCACAGGGGAACAACTGGTAGTGGCTGTGGTAGGACCGGAATCGGTCCATTTTACAAAGAGCCTGAAAATGGAAAACAGTACTGGCTTGATGGTCTTCGGAAGTTCAAAAGCAAGCAGCCTGCCTTATTTCGAAAACCGCTATGTGGAAGGGAAAACACTCATCTATATCTGCTCCGGCAATCAGTGCTTAATCCCGGTCGAAACAGTCGGGGAAGCTAATCTTTTAATTAAAAAGGGAAAACATTCGCCACAGGAGCAGGCATGATGGTATTTCTTGGTATCGTCTCCTGGCTTTTTCTCCATTCCCCAACTCCCAAACCCTACACCCTAAATCCTAATCCCCAACTCCTTCTCAGTCATTCGAAAAGTCCTTCACCAGCTTGCGGTAGGCCGAGAAAACGTTAGCTCGCGATACAAACCCTATATATTTCCCGTCTTTTAAAACCGGGAGGTTATAGTGAGCGGTTTCGGCAAATTTCTGGGCAACATCCTCCATGGTTGCATCGTATTCTACCAGAGTATCAGGCATATACATCAGGTTGCGGATGTAAACGTTATTGTATTGGTCGTGCTCAAAGATGATATGCCTGATGTCGTTTATGAATATCACTCCCAGGAAATTATTCTCCTCATCAATCACGGGGAAAACATTTCGTTGCGATTTGGCAACCAGTTTCACAAATTCACCCAGAGTAGCATCGGGCCCGGTAGTGATGAAGTTTTTTTCAATCAGGTTTGAAATCGAAAGCCTTGAGAGTACTGCCTTGTCTTTGTGATGGGTAATCAGTTCGCCGGTTTCGGCAAGTCGTTTGGCGTAAATGGAATGGGGCTCGAACGGGATAATCGTAAGGTATGCGACTATGGAAGTGATCATCAGGGGAACAAAGAACTGGTAACCCCCGGTAATTTCGGCAATAAGGAAAATAGCGGTGAGCGGGGCATGCATTACGGCAGCCATGACACCTGCCATACCTGCAAGGGCAAAATTGTTTTCAGGCAAGCGTCCGTTCATAAAGAAATTGACTGCCTTACTCAGGAAAAAGCCTGTAACCCCACCCATGAAAAGGGAAGGCGCAAATACCCCGCCGACACCACCACCGCTCGTGGTAGCCGACATGGCCACAACCTTGAAAATAAGTATCAAAATAAGGAACACCAGCAACAGGAAGTAATTGTTTCCCATGGATGAAAAAATGCTGCCGTCGAGCACTTTCATGCCATTGCCATCCAGCAGGTTATTCAGCGTTTCATAGCCTTCGCCGAAAAGAGGAGGGAACAGGAACACCAGCAGGCTGGTAATCAATCCACCGGTTATCATACGAAGGATACCTTTAGGTATGCGTTGAAACTGTTTTTCAATTGACTGGTTCGCTTTGGT
>JBAXXB010000361.1:0-4099 GCA_037128115.1 Bacteroidota bacterium | reverse complement strand
CTGTGAACCCGTCTGTTAATCTGTGGACCCATCTTAGTGAGCTCAAGTTTACAAACCATCTGTGCCAATCTGTATAACTTGTGTAATCTGTGTTCCCAATCGTTGTGAGCTCCAGCGAACAACTAAATCCATCTGTGTTAATCTGTGTAATCTGTGGACCCCTCTATGCGAGCTTCGGCGAACAACCAATATGGCTTAATCCTTTAATCAATGGCTCCCATTTGTGTTTTCTTAATTTTTCTGTGGACCTTCTCTGTCTTAATCTGCCTGATCTTATGAAGTAACTTTTTCCCCAAACTATGTTAGTCCAATATTCTTTTCCGTACTTGAAAAAAAGATTTAATCCTTACCGCTGGTTTTCTATTAGTGGTGTGTCTATATGATGACATAAACCTTATTAAAAATAAACTAGTATGAAAAATAGCAGCAAACTATTACTGGCAACAGCCATCATAATGCTCTTTGCCTTTCAGTCAAATGCCCAGGATGCTAATTCTGCTGAGCAACCAACCCAAAAACAAAAAGTTGCCAATTCAGCATCAGGTAATTTTGTCGACAAAGACAACAACGGTGTTTGCGATAATTTAGAAGCGAGGCAAGGTAATGGACATGGCAAAAATTATGTTGACAAGAATGGGGACGGCATTTGCGACAACCGTGCCAATTTTGGCAGGAAGTCAGGAAATACTTGCAAATCCGGGCAAGGAAACCAGTATCGTCATGGTCAGGGAAACGGCCGCGGATGTGGTAAGTACTGCAAACGATAGAAAGTAATCGGCCATCAAGCACTTAAACGACCGTCCAAATTGTTAAAAACAAAGAAATGTTTTTGCAGAGGTTGAAAATTATACCTTTGAACTAAAACAGCAATGGATTAAGTTCAATAATATCATTAATAAACGAATCCTCTACACCACTAATTTTCAACCTCTCTTCTACTCTGCATTGATGACTGACCAGGAATTAATTACCGGCATAGTAAACCATGACAAACCGGTCATACAATTCCTTGTAAACAGGTATCATAAGCAGGTTATAACCACAGCCTATCACTTTCTGCACGACATGGATGATGCCGAAGATCTCGCCCAGGATGTATGCATCGAAATCCTGGAATCAGTTTCGCAGTTCAAGCGAACATCTTCATTATCTACTTGGATTTACCGCATTACAGTCAATAAATCATTAAATTTCGTACGAAAAAATAAACGTAAGCAGTTGGTACGACAGTTTGAAACCTTTTTTCACATGGCCGATGGAAATGCCGGTTTAATCATCCCTGAACCCTCTGCTAACGACAACTCATACGACAATAAAGAACGGAAACAGATTCTTGACAATGCAATAAACAGCTTACCCGAAAACCAAAAAACGGCTTTTATTCTAAGCAAATATGAAGAATTGTCATACAAGGAAATTACTGAAATCATGAACCTCAGTTTGGCCAGTGTTGAATCATTACTTCAGCGCGCTAAACAGAACCTGCAAAAAAAGTTAATCGTTCAGTTTTCCGAATATTCAAATAAAAAATACACCGGAGCAAATCATGTCGATACACCTGCCTAAAGTGAAAATGTTTCTACTTGTCAAACTATATTTGACAGGGGAAAATTAACAGTGAGCCTGTCGAACTAAATAAAGAACAACAATGAAACACTGCGAATTATTGCAAAAAGATTTATTTGCTTACGTCGAACAGAAATTACCGCCCGATCAGATTCATCATTTGCACCATCATATCAGTGAATGTGCCGAATGCAACAAGATTTTGACAGAATTCAGAAGCATGCTGGCTTTGATCGAAGAACAGAAAAACGTCGAACCTCGTCCGTTTGCCGAAACACGCATCATGCAGGGTATAGAATCCAGGCTGGATAAAAGGCAAAAATCAACCAGCCTTGTTTTAGCGAAGATTTTGCAACCTGCGCTAATAAGTTTAGGCATCGCCGCAGCCATAGCGATCGGGCTCTTTATAGGTTCCGATTTTGCAGATACACATTCCCGCTACGCTCAAAACCATGAAATGATTGAAGCTGTCAGATCCGATCTGAACGTGCCTGAATTTATGACTGATGATCCTTTTCACTTTACCGAATAATCCCTTTGGCCATGAATGTTTTTAACAATAACCGCACAGTTTTCCGGATACTTATCTTCCTTGTACTGATAAATATCACGGCTTTGGCTACTTATTTTATTTATATACGGAAAGCAGCAAACGAACCCGTTCCCGCTTCCAGGTTTAACCAGGGAATAGCGCTCAGGGAAGAGTTATCTTTAACGCCTGAACAATCTCTCAAAGTAAATAAGATTAATGCAACCTATAAGGCTTCAAGCGAACCCGTAGTCGCGGCTATTAAAGAAAAAAAAGCAATTTTATTGGATGAATTAACCAAAAATGACACTGATACCAGCCTGGTTGCCAAACTTGCCGAAGATGTGGTTCTTGAACAGAAAAATCTGCAATCGGCTAACATAAAACAATTTCTCGATCTAAAAAAAATCTGCACTCCGGAGCAGACTAAGAAACTCTCTCATATTTATTCCGAATTGTACGGTTGCGAAAACAAAGGATTAGGAAACGGCAAAGGGAAAGGCCAGGGTAAAGGAATGCGCCACCGTTACGGGCAACAAAACCCGAAGTAAAAACAGTTATACAGTTTCCCGGCCTGATACGGATTATGGAAAATTTTCTGATATCATTGCAGCATTTCATCTGAAATGAAACACTTGATCCGGCTTAGTTTATGCCTGTTCCCTGCAGCATTCATTTATTTCAATTTATCCTTTTTCAGTGGCAACCCAGCTGCCACATGCGTATTTCAAAGTAAAACAATACCTGTCGATTTCCTATCATCAGCCTTATCATCAATGCAATTAAGCAGATGAAGTAAATATCTTTGTTTTGTAAACTTTGTGTATAATTTATTCAATAACAAGAAATATCAGTACAAATAAGTCTGTTTTCAATTCCCAAAACAGAGTTCCTGAAATAATACAGGATTTCATACTTACACAAATTTGCTAAAAGGATTTCATTATTTCGGTTCAATTAAATATTACTCGCCGCTGGTTTTGCCCCTTTTCTGTGTCTAAAATTTAGTATTAACCTAAAAATAATAATATTATGAAAACACTTAAAAGAAACTTAATCATGCTCTTCCTGCTTTCCGGGGGAGTATTTGCATTTTCGCAATGCACCAAGCAAAATGTAACAGATGGCGTTCAAAATATGGATGACACTAAATCACTTAACCAGGGCTCAGACAGCCAGATTTCAAACGGCGGCAATTCTGGATCAGCCTATTTATTTAATTGTATTAGTTCTTTGCCTGTGGAAGCGTTAAGTATTTCCGAAATTAGTGCCCTCAGCACCATGCGCGAGGAAGAGTTACTGGCTGAGGATGTATATGTGTTGTTTTACTCCATTTACAACATACCGGTTTTCAATAACATTTCTAAGGCCGAAATCCGTCATACGGAAGCAATAAATACCCTTTTAAACAAATATAGCTTGCCTGATCCGGCCGCGAATCATGTAGCAGGTGTATTTACAAATCCGGATCTACAGGCTCTGTATACGAATCTTGTGTCTCAGGGAAAAGCTTCTCTTGTAGCAGCACTAACCGTTGGTGCAACGATCGAAGATCTCGATATCAACGACCTCCACAATCATATTGCAGCCGATGTCGACAACCAGGATATTCTGTTCGTTTTCAGCAACCTCGAAAAAGGATCCCGCAACCATATGCGCGCATTTAACAGGCTCCTTACCACAAAAGGTATAAGCTATACTCCTCAGTATATTTCCTTAGAATATTTCAACCAGATAATTTCATCCAAGCAGGAAACTGGTCCTGTAGTTTGTCCAAATTAAAAAATTCGGCTTTATATAGAAAAGCACTTGTCACTACTGACAAGTGCTTTTTTTATACCCTCTGTCGCATGTTCATACCGCCTTTCTCTTCAATTTAACCTTCTCAGCCTGATTCCCCGATAATGCTATTACAAGTTATGTATTTATCTGAATTTCTAATAATTATAAAAAATCACTATCAAACGACAAAAGTATAAATTTTCATTTATAGATTTATAAGTG
>JBAXXB010000360.1:0-4108 GCA_037128115.1 Bacteroidota bacterium | reverse complement strand
TTTTCGCCAACCACATTTACCATGGCTGCTACGTCGGCCTGCATAAATATATTGTATATCATTTTCCCACCGGGGTTGTGAAAGGTAACCAGGAACCGGTTGTTGCTGAATGCATCGCGGAAGTAGGAGATCACAAAATTATTAGTCACGGCCGAGTGGCGGGGAGTGGCATCAGCGAATGTTTCGGACTTGTAAATCTCGTTGCCCGTTTTATCGTAAGCGCGTATATTGCCTTCGGTACACGAAGCATAAAGCTGGGGATAGCTGAAAGTGATACCCTCGAACCAGCGTTGAGTCTGGTTAAATCCCGGTTTTACATGCCAGAGCGGAATGCCGTCGGGAAGGCGGATGGCCGTGAGATCCGACTGGTAAGTGCCGCAAATATACATCTGGGATGCAGGCGAATTCACAGCTGAGCCGCAATAATCACCCGAATGGGTATGGATTTCCTGCCAAACTTGTTTGGCATTCAGGCGGTAAACCTGCCAGGTGGCTGCTTCCGGTTCTGTGACAACTACCGGGTAAAGCATAATTTGCTGCAGCTCGCGTACCTGCACAGCTAAAAAACGGTTAGTGACGTTCGTGCCGTCCGAAGCCCTGAACCTGAGCTGGTACTGTCCGCCGGGCAACATGGGATCGTCAATAATATAATCGCCTTTCATGGTATACGGGTTTTTACCCGGCACCCGGCTGAGGTTCGACAGCATGGGTTTGTTATCCGCATCAACCAGTATGAGCTCAACATCAGCCAGTTGGACATTGTCGCTGAAGGCAGCTTCGAAGCGGATGGTGTCCCCGTTTTCGTATATTGTTCCCGCTGAGGGTTGTGCAACAATAATAACAGGGCTTTCGTTATCTTCCTGTTTACTGCATCCTGCACTAAATGAGATAATCAAAAAAGCAATAGCCAGATAAAAAATAATAATTGATCGTTCCATGCCATAAAATTACACGAATTGCGCTGATTGAGCTAAAAAACTTCGTAATTTTATATCAGCGGCAGGTGCAGGGAAGAAACATGGAATATTTACCTGTGTGGAAACAATTCTGTCCTTGAAAATGCATACCGGATATTATAATTAACGTATTAACAATCAATAAAACTGAACGCTATGCTGGAGAAAATAGATATTGAAAATGTGCTATTCCTCGATATTGAAACGGTTCCTGCGTGTGCGGAATATTCGCTGATGAGTGAACGTATGCAGAAATTATGGGATAAGAAATCCGAGAGGATTTCAGGCTACAATTCCACTACGGAAGAAACCGCTACACCCGAACAGTTGTATGGACGCGCCGGGATTTATGCAGAGTTTGGAAAAATTATCTGCATTTCGGTAGGAGCCTTTATGAAAGGAGAGTTCCGGATAAAATCCTATTCCGGAGACGATGAAAAAGTGCTGCTTACCGAATTTGCCGCTTTGCTCACCAAACGCTACAACCGGCCGGAGCACCTGCTGTGTGCCCACAACGGAAAGGAATTTGATTTCCCCTATATGGCCAGACGAATGCTTGTGCATGGCATCCCTATCCCATTCATTCTCGATCTTTCGGGTAAAAAACCCTGGGAAGTCAGCCACCTCGATACCATGGAACTCTGGAAGTTCGGCGATTATAAAAACTATACTTCTCTCGAACTGCTGGCTGCTATTTTTGGCATTGCGACACCTAAGGACGATATCGACGGCAGCCAGGTTGCCGCAGTTTACTATAAAGAAAATGACCTGGCCCGTATCGTTCACTACTGTACCAAGGATGTACTGACGGTGGCCCAGATTTTCCGCCGCTACCGCGGGGAGCCGTTGATTGAGGAGGATGCGGTGGTAGTGGTTTAATGTACGATTTACGAATGACGATTTACGATTTGGGATACATGATTTCCAGGATTCCACGCATTCCCATTTTAACATCTTTTAATTTTAGCACATATATTATTTCCATACTTTTGCGAAAACAAATAAACACATATGAAAAAATACATTGTACTATCTGTTATCCTGGTTCTGGTAGCAGCTATAAACTCACAGGCCTTTGCGCAGAAGAAGGATAAGAAAAAGAAGGGGGACAAGGATGAAGTAGTTGTTGCTGCCCCGGTATTCGCTAATAGTAACGATACCATCAGCTATATTATCGGTGCCGATATCGCGCACAGTTTTGCCAAAAACTCGCTCGAGCTGAACAAAGAAATGGTTTTCAAAGGGTTTAACGATGCCCAGGCAAAATCGGATACCGTTTTTTCACAGAAACAGATTGAAAAGATAATGTCGAGCTGGCAGCAGGAAATGAGCGCTAAAAAGGCCTCTCAGACTGACCAGGAAAACGCCAAAAACCTGAAAGCGGGCGATGAATTCCTTGCCGCTAACAAACTGAAAGAAGGAGTGATTGAACTGCCAAGCGGCCTCCAGTACAAGGTCATAAAAGAAGGTACAGGCGAATCACCCGACGATAATGATATGGTTTCAGTGCATTATACCGGCACCCTGATAGATGGCACCAAGTTCGATTCGTCACGCGATCGCGGAGAACCCATTGAATTTCCTGTTAACGGTGTAATTCCCGGCTGGACTGAAGCCTTGAAAATCATGAAACCAGGCGCACAATATATGCTTTATATCCCTGCAAAACTGGCTTACGGCGATAAGGCCACAGGCCCCATCCCTGCTGGCTCAACCCTTATTTTCGATGTAGAATTGTTGGAACTGGAAAAGAAATAAATTTTACTTCTTTACTTGTCACCTAATCAGTACCAGGTAAACGACAAAATCCCGGGCTTGCCGATATGGCAGTTCCGGGATTTTTCTTTTTTAAATGCAAGGCGAATACATAGAGCAATACTATTCCACCTGGCTGACAGTAAACGTCCAGGCATATTTACAGGGAGGCGCTTTTTGCATAGTGGCCGGAACCACAATCACGGTTTCCCCATTCCCGGTCTTCCATTTCAGCTTGACCTGATTTCCAAGCAATTGAATAACAGCATTTTTAGCCGGGACAATTCCCTTTATCCTGATCTCAGCCGGAAGAGTAGTTTCACCCTCTTTTGCCAGGTAAATTGCGTTGACTCTTCCGTCTTTATTCCGTGTAAAGCAGATATTCTTTTCTTTGTAAGGTGCGATGGGCCTTGTAGCATAGATGGCTTCACCATTCACTTTCATCCAGCTGCCAATCTCCTTCATGCGCGAATAAGCCACTGTATCGTAATCTCCAAAGGGGCTGGGGCCTACATTCAGCAGGTAGTTCCCTCCTTTTGCCACAATATCTACCAGGTAATGGATAATGGTGCCGGCGGGTTTGTATGTGTCGCCCGGTACGTATGACCAGGACGTCGCCATGGTCATGCAGGTTTCCCAGGGATATGCAAGAGGGACTTCTGGTATTTGTTGCTCGGGAGTGCGGTAATTTTCGTATTCACCGGTAACAGAGCGGTCGACAACAATCAGCCCGGGTTGGTGACTGCGACCCATAGCCGCGATTCTGGCCATATCGATGTCCTGGTCGTAGGGAATCGTCTTCTGCCAGTCAATATTCGGGTCTATGCTCTGTTTCGGCCTCACCCATCCGCCATCGAGCCACAGTATGTCCACTTTCCCGTAATTGGAAAGAATTTCTTCTATCTGGTTGTAAGTGAAATTCTTGTATTGCTGCCAGCGTTCAGGGTATCGTTTAGGATCGTAATTTACATTCCGGTCCTTGGGCGGGAAATACGGCCACCAATAAGAATCACAATGCCAGTCGGGTTTAGAGAAATAGGTTCCGATCTTAAACCCCTGTTTCCTGAATGCTTCGGTGGTTTCTTTACCGGCATCGGCCCTCGGGTTCGAATGGAAAGGCGTATTGGGACTAGTGATTTTATAATCCGTGTATTTACTGTCGTACATGCAAAACCCGTCGTGGTGCTTGAATGTTAGTATCATATACCTGAACCCGGCATCCCTGGCAGCCATAGCCCATTTATCAGGGTTGAAGTTCACCGGGTTGAAGGTTGTCTGCAGGTTTTCGTATGCTTTCTTATAGGTAAAATAGTCTTGCGAAAATGGTCCTTTCCGCTGGGTCCATCCTTCATCTTCGGGGCAGATACTCCAAGATTCCACCACGCCCCACTGGCTAT
>JBAXXB010000359.1:0-4167 GCA_037128115.1 Bacteroidota bacterium | reverse complement strand
GTGAGATGAATTTCCAGGTCCTGGAGCAGGGCGCCCAGGCCCTTTACCGGTTCCTGGCTGATAATTGCGGCCAGTTGCACTCCTTCAATGGACTTACTAATCTGGGTGACAATTTGTTTTGTTTTTTCTTCAGGTATAGCCCCCTGTATGACCAGGAAATAATTGAACTGTTTATGCGAAGGCAGCAGGTTCAGGCCCGAACTGTTGTTGGCCAGCAGGCTGAAATCGCTCCTGTAGTCTTCATCCTGGTAATAGTAGAATTTGTGCTGGTTGGTACTCCCCGTTTTTTCGTTGTATACCGGAAGGTCTTCCTCCCTTACCAGGTTCAGCAGACTTACCCGGTTGATAAAATGTGCCAGCTGTATAACAGGCATATTGGTCACAATTCCGACAAATGCATCTGCCGGTTCAAAAACGGGTTCAAGACGTTGGGGTCGGGCCATGGGATGTCTGCGTTTAGGGGTAGGGGGACTATGAGGGAGTTGGGAAAGAGAAAGGAATATAGTGCAAATTATTGGTTAGCAGGCACAAAGATATATCTTTTACATGAAATACCCTTTTCGCCCGGAAAGTATACTACAGGACTCTCCAGGCTGAAACCTTAATTTGGCCATAAAAAAACTTAAGTCCTGAAAGGGCGTAATAGTTTACGCATAATCAACCTTCACCGTATTGGTCTGCCCGGCTACATAAATAGGCGTGCTGGCCACTTTGATAAGCAGGTCGCCTTTCCGGATGCGTCCTTCTGCAGTCAACTGGTCGGTTATTGCCTTGAAGGTTTTAGTAGTGGAGGTGACTATTTTGTCAAAATAAAAGCCTTTTATACCCCATACCAGGTTCAGTTTGCTCAACAGGAAATGGTTACCCGAAAATATATAAATATCCTGTTTGGGCCGCTGGCTGCTGATACGCTGAGCCGAATAGCCGGTGATGGTCATGGCAATAATGGCATTGGCATTCGATTCTATGGCCAGGTTGCAGGCTGCCGAAAGCACGGAGTCGGAAATAAGACGCTTTTTATCTGACTGGTTCGCGGTATGAGGTTTGTTGTAAATTTCGTCAGTCTGCTCTACCTCCCAGATGATCTTCTGCATGGTTTCAACCACTTCTTCGGGGTACAGGCCTACCGATGTTTCGCCACTCAGCATTACGGCATCGGCGCCGTCGAGCACCGAGTTGGCCACGTCGTTCACCTCGGCACGCGTGGGCCTTATATTGCTGATCATGCCTTCCATCATCTGGGTAGCCACAATGATAGGCTTTGAAAGCTGGTTGCATTTGCGGATCAGCTTTTTCTGAACCAGGGGAACCTGCTCCAGGGGCAGTTCGACACCCAGGTCACCGCGGGCAACCATGATACCATCGGACTCGGCAATTATTTCGTCCATGTTTCGCACGGCTTCGGGCTTTTCAATTTTTGCTATGATTCCCGGCATATTTGCTGGTGCCCCGAATTCAGTGATTACCGATTTCAGGTGGCGTATATCTTCAGCCTTTCTTACAAATGACAAGGCAATCCAGTTGAGTTCGTGCTCCAGTATAAAGGCCAGGTCGCACTTGTCCTTTTCAGTCAAAGAGGGTAATGAAACTAAAGTATTGGGAAGATTGACCCCTTTTTTACTGGATAAAATCCCCCCGTGTATTACCTTAACTCTTACTTCATCCACCCCGTTTGTTTCAATCACACGAAAAAGCAGTTTGCCGTCGTCGAGCAGCAGGTCTTCGCCGGGTTTAACATCCCTGGCAAATTCGGGATAGGTAATATAAAGCCTGTCGGCGGTACAGTCGCATTCGAGAGTGGTAAAGACCAGTTCATGCCCGTCGGGCATCATTGCCTGCTTGTCAGCAAATGTGCCGATGCGGATTTTTGGACCCTGCAAGTCGCCGAGAAGGGCAATATGGATTCCCAGTTCGGCATTAAGCGAACGTACATGTTCAATTACAGCCAGGTGATCGCTGTATGCTCCGTGCGAAAAATTCAACCGGAACACATCAACACCGGCTTTGATAAGTTTAAGCAACATTTCGCGCTCAGAACAAGCGGGACCTACTGTGGCAACAATTTTTGTCTTCATACTATTATATTTTTTGATTCCTGACGGAATCTTTGATTTCAACGTAAAGGGTGCCAATTTCCGGAATTTCTTGTTTCAGCCTTAGTTTCAGCTGATCTATCATGTCTTCGGCATCGCCTCCTTTCATGGTATCTTCGATGTCGACCGAAAGCAGCACAAGGTATTTGCTGTCGCCCATTACCATGGTTTGCATGCGATTGATATGTTTGATAGCTTTGGCCGTATGTATCACATTCCGGATCAGCTGGCGTTTTTCGCGGGGCATACTTTCGCCGACAATCAGGTTTTTCACCTCTGATATAAGCAGTATCGAAACGCCCAGGAGTAAAACCCCAACACATATACTGCCCAAAGCATCAAATATGGGATTTACCAGCCAGGCGAGAAGGGTCGACAAGAGCACGACCGACAAGCCTGCCATAGCCGCAGAATCTTCCAATACCACAACGATAAGACTTACCTGGGTTGAGGCCCTGACAGCCTTAAAAAAAGGCAGGTTCGTGGTTTTGCGGAACTCGGAATTGGCTACCTGGAAAGATTTGGCCTCGATGAGGATTGAACTTATCAGTACAGCAAATATCCAGTAAATATGGGTGAGGGGTTCGGGGTGAAACAGCTTGTGAACCCCTTCGTAAATGGAAAACATGGCACCTACGAAAAAAAGCAGCACAGCAACCATCAGCGACCAGAAGAACACTTCGTTGGCATAGCCAAAACTATGCATTTCGCTGGGTGACTTTTTTGCCTTTTTGTGACCTATCAAAAGGAGAACCTGGTTGAAGCTGTCGGCGGTAGAATGTATGGATTCGGCCAGCATCGCGGCACTGCCAGTGATAAAGGCCACTATATATTTAATAATGGCAATCAGCAGGTTACCTGCCAGGGCGAAAATGATAGCTTTGTTCGATCCTTGACTGCTCATCCGGGTTTACAAAAGGGGAATAATAACATGAACTATAAAAGTGAATATCCTGAAGGGACGGATACAAAAATACGTTTTTCTGAAGAAAAGTGAAAACAGATTTCTGATAAAGGGCCGTAAGATTTATGCTTTTTCGCCTTCCAGTTGCAAAAGGGCTTTCATGGCAGCATCCTGCTCGGCTCCCTTGATGGAATAGTCGCGTCCTTTACCCAGGGAAGTATTATCGACTAGGACATCTACCACATATTGCTTGTTGTACCCGTGGCCTACCTCGTTAAGTATCATAAATTCAACCGAGCGTTTTTCACGTTGGGCCCACTCGATGATCCTGCTCTTGTAATTGGTATTGTTGTTTTCCAGGTCTTGCAGGTCGAAGTGCTGCTTTATGATCTTTTCGATGATGATCTGCCGGGTAAAATTATAGCCTTTATCCAGGTACATGGCACCGATAAGTGCTTCGAAAGCATCGCCTTTCATTGAACGGTAAACATTATTATTATCGGAACTTACCAGGATCAGGGTGTCGATACCAAGTTTTTGCGACAACTTGTTGAGTTGCACCCGGCTCACAATGCGCGAACGCATCTCGGTGAGAAAGCCCTCGTCTTTATAAGGAAACATCTTGAACAGGTGATCGGCAACAATGGCGCTGAGAATAGCATCACCCAGGTATTCGAGTCGCTCGTTGCTCACCCGGCTGCCATTATTGAGTTCGATGGCTTGCGATTTATGACGGAAAGCCAGTTTATACAAAAAAATATTCCCGGGATAGAACCCGAAAATATTTTTCAGTGCTAAGAATAGCTGTTTATCTCCTGAAAGAAAAACCCGTATGGGATTAATGACGTCGAAAGTCAAAACTACTGAGCAAATTTCTTGAAAATGAGCGTTGCATTATGCCCCCCAAAACCGAAAGTATTACTTAAGGCAGCGTTGACAGTGGTGTGCAGTGCTTTGTTAAACACGTAGCTCAGAGTTTGATCCACTTCCGGGTCATCCGTAAAGTGATTGATCGTAGGAGGAATAATATCATTCTGTATGGCGAAAATCGAAGCCATAGCTTCAACGGCACCGGCAGCACCAAGCAGGTGACCGGTCATCGATTTGGTTGAAGTAACATATACCGAGGACGAATGCTCTCCAAATAGCTTGGACAAGGCAGCAGTTTCG
>JBAXXB010000358.1:0-4174 GCA_037128115.1 Bacteroidota bacterium | reverse complement strand
CTTAAAGAAGGTGTAACCAAGGACGAAGCTAACGCCCTGAAACAACAACTCGAAGACGCTGGTGCAGAAGTTGAGATAAAGTAAATATTGCTATTTGGACTACAATTACCGAACGAACTGCTTATTTACGCTCCACGCGTAAATAAGTAGTTCGTTTTCTTCCCGATTTTCGTATCGGGATTAATTGTTTAAAAATACTTTGTTTATTTAAATCTTAAATTTCATGGCTTTGGCTTCACAAAAAACTGAACGGAGTAGCTTCGGGACAACCAAAATTCAGGCTATTTATCCTGATTTCCTTGAAGTACAAATTAAGTCTTTCCAGGACTTCTTCCAACTCGAGACCAATCCTGACAATCGTGTAAATGAAGGCTTGTTTAAGGTCTTCTCGGAAAACTTTCCGATTACCGATGCCAGGAATAATTTTGTTCTGGAGTTTCTCGATTATTTTATCGATCCTCCCCGGTATTCAATTGAGGAGTGCATCGAAAGAGGACTCACCTATAGTGTGCCTCTGAAAGCAAAATTAAAGCTTTTCTGTACCGACCCCGAACACGAAGATTTTGAAACCATTATTCAGGATGTGTATCTGGGAATGATCCCATATATGACTCCTAAAGGCACTTTTGTAGTAAATGGTGCTGAACGTGTTGTGGTTTCACAGTTGCATCGCTCACCCGGCGTGTTTTTCGGTACAAGTTTTCATACCAACGGCCAGCAGTTGTATTCGGCCAGGATCATTCCTTTTAAAGGTTCGTGGATGGAGTTTACTACCGACATCAACCACGTGATGTATGCATACATCGACCGGAAAAAGAAATTGCCTGTAACCACGCTGCTCAGGGCAATCGGATATGAAAGCGACAAAGATATTCTCGAAATCTTTAATCTCGCCGAAGAGATAAAGGTCAGCAAAGCCGGATTGAAAAAGTATATCGGCCGTAAACTTGCTGCCAGGGTGCTTAGAACCTGGATCGAAGATTTCGGTGATGAGGATACAGGTGAAGTTGTTTCCATCGAACGTACTGATGTAATTATTGACCGCGAAACGGTTCTTGATAATCAACATATCGATATGATTGTTGATTCAGGCGCTAAATCGATTCTTTTGCATCGCGATGATATCAGCTCACAGGACTATTCCATCATTTTCAATACCCTACAGAAAGATACTGCCAACAGCTCGAAAGAGGCCGTTGAATATATATATCGCCAGTTACGGAATGCTGAACCACCCGATGAAGAAACCGCACGCGGAATTATTGAGAAACTCTTTTTCTCCGATAAGCGTTACGATTTAGGTGATGTAGGACGTTACAGGATCAACAAAAAATTATCCCTTGATATCCCTCTCGAAACAAAAGTACTCACAAAAGAGGACCTTATTTCGATTATTAAATACCTTATAGGACTGATCAACTCAAAAACGGAAGTGGATGATATTGATCACCTTAGCAACCGTCGTGTACGTACAGTAGGAGAACAACTCTACAACCAGTTTGGGGTTGGATTGGCCCGTATGGCCCGCACCATCAGGGAGCGTATGAATGTACGTGACAATGAGGTGTTTACTCCTATGGACCTGATTAACGCTAAAACTCTTTCGAGTGTAATCAACTCGTTTTTTGGCACCAACCAGCTGTCGCAGTTCATGGATCAAACCAACCCGCTTAGTGAGATAGCTCACAAACGCAGGGTTTCTGCTCTGGGACCAGGAGGTCTTTCGCGCGAAAGAGCCGGTTTCGAAGTACGCGACGTTCACTACACTCACTACGGACGTCTCTGTACCATCGAAACTCCTGAAGGCCCGAACATCGGTCTTATTTCGTCGCTTTGTGTTTTTGCTAAAATCAACAAACTTGGTTTTATCGAAACTCCGTATAAGACTGTTACCAATGGCAGGGTAGACCTGACAGAAACAAAGTACCTGAGCGCTGAAGAGGAGGAAAACAAAATTATTGCCCAGGCTACTACCCCAATCGATGATAATGGCGAATTCCTGGAAGACAGGGTTAAAGTTCGTTACCTGGCCGATTATCCTTTGATTGAAAAAGGGAAAGTCGACCTTGTGGATGTGGCTCCTAACCAGATCGCATCCATTGCAGCTTCGTTAATCCCTTTCCTCGAACATGATGATGCCAACCGTGCTCTCATGGGATCGAATATGATGCGCCAGGCCGTTCCGCTTTTGAATCCCGAAAGACCTATAGTAGGTACAGGTATCGAAGCGCGGGTAGCACAGGATTCGCGTGTACTTATCAACGCTGAAGGCGATGGTATTGTCGAGTATGTCGATTCAGTTCAGATCATCATCCGTTATGCCCGTCTCGAAGAAGAAAGGCTGGTTAGTTTCGACGATGATCTTAAAGTATACAACCTTACAAAATTCTCACGTACCAACCAGAATACCTGTATTAACCTAAGGCCTATTGTTCGTAAAGGCGATAAGGTTAAAAAAGGGCAGGTGTTATGCGAAGGATATGCAACCCAGGCCGGGGAACTAGCCCTTGGTCGTAACCTGATGGTGGCATTTATGCCGTGGAAAGGCTATAACTTTGAGGATGCTATCGTTATTTCGGAACGTGTTGTTAAAGAAGATATCTTCACATCACTTCATATCGAAGAGTTCACTCTTGAAGTTCGCGATACCAAGCGTGGAGTTGAGGAACTCACCAACGATATTCCCAATGTCAGCCAGGAAGCTACCAAAGACCTTGACGAAAGTGGATTGATACGTATTGGTGCTGAAGTTAACGAAGGCGATATTTTAATCGGTAAGATCACACCTAAGGGTGAAAGCGATCCTACACCTGAAGAAAAACTACTGCGTGCTATCTTTGGAGACAAAGCCGGTGATGTTAAAGATGCATCGCTTAAAGCGCCTCCTTCAATGAAAGGCGTTGTTATCGATAAGAAACTGTTCTCAAGAGTCGTTAAAGATAAAAAATTAAAGGCCAAAGAGAAAGACTTCGTAAAAGAACTCGATGAAGAATTTTCGAGGAGTACTACGGATCTGAAACAGAAACTGGTCGATAAACTCACAGTACTGGTTAGTGGTAAAACTTCGCAGGGAGTTTACAATAACTTCAAAAATGAAATGGTTCCCAAAAAGGTGAAGTTCACCCAGAAAATGCTGATGGGAATTGATTTTATCAATGTGAATCCTAACAAATGGACCACGGATAAAGATGTTAATGAACTTATCAAACAGCTCATCAACAATTTCATTATCAAATACAAAGAAATTCTCGGCGTTTACAACCGGAAGAAATTTGTAGCTACCGTGGGTGATGAATTACCAAACGGAATCGTTCAGATGGCTAAAGTATATGTTGCCAAAAAACGTAAACTTAAAGTAGGGGATAAGATGGCAGGCCGCCACGGGAACAAGGGTATTGTTGCACGTATTGTACGTGAAGAAGATATGCCTTTCCTCGAAGACGGAACTCCTGTTGATATCGTGCTGAACCCACTGGGTGTACCTTCCCGTATGAACCTCGGACAGATTTTCGAAACTGTACTTGGATGGGCCGGTGCTAAAATGGGTACCCATTTTGCAACACCTATTTTTGACGGTGGTTCTATTGAGCAAATCAATGAACTCATGGTTAAAGCAGGTTTACCTGAAAATGGTAAAGTATTCCTTTATGATGGAGGTACGGGCGAAAGGTTCGATCAAACTGCTACAGTTGGATATATCTATATGCTGAAACTTCACCATATGGTCGACGACAAGATGCACGCACGTTCCATAGGACCATATTCACTGATCACACAGCAGCCGTTGGGTGGTAAAGCACAGTTCGGGGGACAGCGTTTCGGTGAAATGGAAGTCTGGGCTCTCGAAGCATTTGGTGCTGCCAATATCCTTCAGGAAGTTCTGACAGTTAAATCTGACGATGTAGTTGGAAGAGCTAAAGCATACGAAGCCATTGTTAAGGGTGAAAATATGCCGATACCGGGAATCCCCGAATCATTCAATGTACTCGTTCACGAACTCCGGGGCTTAGGCCTGAACGTAAGTTTCGAATAAATACGCATAGCCGCATGGCATCATATTGTTGCTAACAATATGATGTTTTTGCCGGCCCTGTTTATTTGATGTGAACCAACCGTAATTTTAATCGTTAATCCTTTCTTGATATATGGCTTTCAGAAAAGAAAATACAGCCGC
>JBAXXB010000357.1:0-4317 GCA_037128115.1 Bacteroidota bacterium | reverse complement strand
AACTTTCAGAAATCTTCAATACAATTATTAAATCCCCAAGTTTTGATTCTGATCCAATATTATATTATAGCGTGAACTTTCATATTTCGGATGCATAAAACACAAAACCAAGTGAAGGCAATTATATAATTCTATAAGTCAAATTTTTTATGTATCAGCTACTTTTAATATATCGGTGAGTGATACATGATAATTTAACGGATATGTGGTAGTTGTATTATTATTACTGGCTAAGGAAAAATTTAATAAAGGTTTAATAAAGTTAAGGTACATTTCCGGGGAAAATGTCCTATATTTGTAATTCTCTTGCACTATAACAAGCTCCCAAAACTAGGATCTACAATTGAACTCTTAAAGATAATAAATTAACACTTTTTTATCTTTTGGATAATTTTGTGATAAACCACCTAATAATCGCAAAAAAAGTTATAATTATCTGTACTTACATAACTTTCGCAAAAAGATGTGCCCGGATTTTAGTTGATCTATGCAAAACCTATGAACCAAAATTACAAGAACAAAATCAATCATTTGCTGGTTAAGGTTATTGCTTTTTTAGCAGCCCTTAAATAATTAATTTTACTTCCTATGCACTCTCTCTACAATTTTTATTTTCATTTCTTTCAACCACAATATCGCATTGCCATTGCATTTTTGCTTGCTGTTGTATTTAACATGTATGCGATTCCTGTAATAATAAGGATAGCCAAAGTCAAGAAATTATATGATGATCCTGATCACAGAAAAAGTCATTCCGAGTCAGTCCCCACACTGGGGGGATTAGGGATTTTTGCTGCCATAGTAACCGTTAGCCTGACCTTTATCAACACCTGCGGCATGAATGGAGGTAACAACACAAGCAGCCTGCCGTCTTTACCTCCGATTATAGCCGGCTTTACGATTATTTTTTTTATCGGCATGAAGGACGATATGTTGAATATCTCTGCCTGGAAAAAACTACTGGCTGAGTTTATAGCATTATTTATTCTCGTTGTGATAGGTGATGTGCGTCTCGACAGCATGCAAGGCATGTTTCATATTGTTGAATTGAGATACACCGCTAGTGTGTTGCTCTCTATTTTTGCAGGTATAGTAATAATCAATTCGTTTAATTTAATCGATGGCATTGATGGCCTGGCTGCCTCAGTTACCATGTTGGGTAGCCTTGTTTTCGGGAGTTATTTCCTTGCTGCCGCTGAATGGGAATACGCCGTTTTATCTTTTACAATTCTGGGGGCGATCATTCCTTTCTTCCTGTATAATGCATATGGGAAGACAAATAAAATATTCATGGGCGACACGGGATCCCTTATTTTGGGTTTTGCCATGACTGTTCTTGTTTTCAGATTCAATCAAATGAATGCCATTTCAGTTATTTCACCCCACTTTGCAGGCGGCCCTGCTTTTTCATTTGCTGTACTTATCCTTCCCATGGTCGACACGATCAGGGTATTTTCGATACGTATTTCCCGCGGGGGAAGCCCATTCAAAGCTGACCGCCGGCACCTGCATCATATATTACTTGACCTGGGCTACACACATTTGCAATCGACACTCATTTTAATTATTGCCAACGTGGGGTTTATTGCTTTTGCCTATTTCTTCAATTACCTGGGAAATTCGAATCTGATTTTCATTATGATACCTGCAGCTTTGATCCTGTCAGCTGTGGCGGTCTGGCTCAGACGCCGGGGACTTTTGCGGGAAGCTCAGACGAATAAAGCCTAATTAAGGATTTTCTTTTACTAAGTCTACTGATATCCTTTTTGTTGAGTTTATCTTTTTGCAAAGTTTATATACAAATAAACTGGCATTGAAAGAAACAACTGATCAAAGGCTAATATAGTTATACTTCAGCAAGTTAGAATAACGCCAAAAATAGTATGATAAAAACATTGCTTTGGGTTTCTTTTTCGATCCTGCTATTCCCCTTCTTAGGTTATGCGCAATATGTTCCACTTGATAATCATTATTATAACCTGATTGCACAAAAGTACCAGGTGAGAAATATGTCCTTTGTTTCCTCAATGAAACCCATCTTGATTCAGTATCTGGATAGTATTACCGACTTAGATAGTTTACTATATGGAGTGCCCGGCGGGTCAAAGCATGAGAACACATTTTTATACCGGAAACTCTATACTGAAAACCTGGTCAGCTATAAGATTAATGATTTCAGCATAACAGCTGACCCTATTTTTAATATCGGTTTAGGTTATGATGCAAAAGCGAGGAAAAATGCATGGATAAATTCACGCGGATTGACAATCACCGGCTTGCTAGGTAAAACCTTGTCGTTCAACACCGAAATATATGAGAACCAGGCTGTATTTGCATCCTGGCCCGATTCGGTTATACGCGAAACCGGAGTAGTACCCGGACAGGGAGCAATAAAGCCGTTTAAAAATAGCGGAGTCGATTACTTTTACAGCAACGGATACCTGAGCTACAGCCCGTCAAAATATATCAATATGACTTTAGGGTATGGCAAAAACTTTATCGGGGCCGGGTATCGCTCCATGTTGCTTTCGGATGCCTCTTTCAGCTACCCGTATTTTAAACTTACTGCTAATTTTAAAAAAGTAAAATATACTGTCCTATACAGTCAACTGCTTGATCGCAATTCAACCCTATCTCCTGGATTTGGAAACGACAGGAAATGGGCTGTTATGCATTACCTGGAGGTTATGCTTTGGAACAGGCTTAACCTGGGACTGTTTGATGCCATAGTCTGGGAAAATGCCGATTCAACCGGGTACCGCGGTTTTGACGTACAATACCTTAATCCAGTCATACTTCTCAGGCCCGTTGAAGAGTCATTTGGATCACCTGACAATGCCCTGGTCGGCGGCACTTTCAGTTTTCTTTTAAACAAACATTTTACTATTTATGGCCAATTGCTCCTGGATGAATTCAAGCTCTCACATATGGCTGCAAATGATGGCTGGTGGGCAAATAAATTGGGTTACCAACTCGGGATTTCAGGATGGAATCTGTTCAACCTTCCTTCATTAAATGCAAGGCTGGAGTATAACCAGGCCAGGCCCTATACTTACTCGCACAGCACGACCATTGAAAGCTACAGTCACTACAATCAGCCCTTAGCCCATCCATTGGGAGCCAATTTTAAGGAATTTATTTCTATGGCTTCCTATTCAAGGGGAAACTGGATGGCAAATATCAAATTGAATTTCGCTATGTACGGAATTGATACGGCAGGAAAAGATTTTGGTGGAAACATTTTCATTCCCTATGACCAGCATGTGAGTGAACTTGGAAATAGAATTGGACAAGGATTAAAAACCAATCTAACCATAGCCGATGTCAGTATTTCGTATCTGCTTAACAGGCGCACAAATATGCAAATAGAAGCAGGAATTACCACTCGTAATGAACGCAACAATATCTGGAACAAGCAGATGCAATATTTTTATATCGGTATACATACTGGCTTGAGGAATATCTATTATGATTTTTGATAGCAACTTATTGATCAAAATAAATAATTAGTAACTGCATCCGTTTAGTATTATAAAATATTTTTGAGAATTCAAAGTCCGGAAAGTAATGTTTTGCATGCTCGTTAAAAGAAAATTCAAGCTTTTCGACCTTCTTAATATCAATCTGCACTTACAAATTTAGCGAGTAGCACATTAGCCTAATTACAAGCTACTTCCTCATCAATAAATTACATTTTGAAAAATGTTAAAAAAATTTCTTCTGTTTTTATACCTGATAATTCTTACTTTTCTCAGTTTGTTGCCCCCTCAAAACCTACCTCATGCAGCTTTATTCCCCAATGCCGATAAGCTCATACATTGCTGTCTTTACGCCGGGTTCACCTTTCTGTTGTTCTGGGGGTGGCACGATAAATTCATAGGTAAGAAGCAACTTCTCCCCTTGCTGGCAGTCTTCGTATGGGGTATGGTAATGGAAATAATACAGGGAGTTGGCCACTATGGACGGTCATTTGAGTTTACTGACGAAATTGCGAATATTGCAGGTTTCTTTCCTGGGTGGGTGGCATGGTTATGGATCAGGAAATATACTAAAGCATCTGAACAAATCCATTAATAAATCGGTACAACAAATTAAAATTTTTATTCACTTCGAAACATAGCTTAATACTATACTCCTTGATTTCATATAAAACAGCTTTATTGGCTGTTTTTTTTATGCCTGGCCAACGAAATTCTGATCAAATTTGCGTATAAATGAAAAAGGGTCCCAGAAGTCAACCTTCTGAAACCCTTGTCAATGTTGTGGGAGCACATGGATTCGAACCAAGGACCCTCTGCTTGTAAGGCAGATGCTCTG
>JBAXXB010000356.1:0-4324 GCA_037128115.1 Bacteroidota bacterium | reverse complement strand
TTCAAAAGGGGGAACAAGGGGGATTACTCGGTTAGGAGAACTCCATTATTTGGACTGTTTCCGTTTCAATCCCCCTGTAGTCCCCCTTTGAAAAGGGGGACAGGGCTTACTGTTTACTCCTTTTGTGATAATGACAAGGGCTGGGGTCTCAATTCTGACGGCATCTTGTAGTTTGATTTAAGGATTTGATCGGCCAGTTCGATCCCCGTTAGTACGTGTCCCCCTTTTTTTTCAAAAGGGGGAACAAGGGGGATTACTCGGTTAGGAGAACTCCATTATTTGGACAGTTCCCGGACCAATCCCCCTGTAGTCCCCCTTTTCAAAGGGGGACAGGGCTTACTGTGTCCCCCTTTTCCCATCTCCTCTAGCCCTATTTAGCCGGCTCCGGTTGCTCTTCAGCCTGGTTATTCCTGCCTGAGTGCTGGGCCAGCATGGTACGGTAACGTGCTATACGGGTATTGAGTGCATTTGCAAAGTCAGCATATGCACCGTCCCCGTTCACGTTTATCAGGGAAATTATCCGTTCGGTGATACCCCGGTAAACATCGTCTATCGCTATTCGTACGTCTTTCATCACGGGTTGTACTTTGCCTGTTTCTTCGCTGTAGCGGGTCTGCATTAACTGGTTGAAATTGCGGTTGCGCGTTTCCATTTCGGTAAGCCATCCGCCCAGGCCGAGCAAGGCCACATCGTCAGCCAGGGTGTGGGTGAGGTCCGAAATCAGGCTCGTGATATCGGCGGTCTCCTGGTCGTATGATTTGCGGGTGAGGTCGCCATAGTGGTCAAAAGCAACCTTCAGCCTGTTCCCGGCAAGCCTTAGGTCGCTCATATAGTGGTATTCGGCCGCCTCTACCTGTTGCAGCAGGCCTTTATAAATGTCGTCGCGGCTGGCATCGGCTTCGGCCAGCTGCTCCGTGAAGGCGCTTTTACGTGTGCGTTCCATAGCCAGGACCTCCTGCCCGAAACAAGTGAAGTAAGGGGGCCAGAGCGCCTCTAATCCCAGTTTTTCAGGAGTTGAGGTCTCTATGAGTCCTTTACATTCGGTATGGAATTGATAATGTTCGTCGTTCCGAAGTCGGTGCAGGTCAAATTCTTCGATTTTCATAGGATGGATCTTTAGTGATGAATATTGGTTGAGTTACATGAGTTGCCTATCCAGGATAGTAGTCTTATGGTTAAGGCCGGACCGCTGGCGGGAAGCCCGAAGCCTGGCCGTAGTGCGCCACAGGCCCTCCGTGGGCAGCCGAAGTTTTGCGGCTAAGTGTCCCCGGCGCGTATAGGGTGCTGCAACATGGCGGCGAACCGCGTGACCCCTGGATAATCAGCCGCGGATTTGCGGCAGTCCTTCCCGGCACCGGACGGTACCATGCAAACCCCCGGCTGACCGGGAACCGGCGAAATGAACGTATGCGAAGTTGCAGCCGGGTATCCCGAATAAGGAAGCATTGCTGCAGGCAAGCGACAGGCAGGGAAGTGAGCCGGAAGATATGCTGCAGGTTTGCGGCTGAAGAAATTGTTTAAGAGACATGAAGCAGATGCCTTTCGACTCCGGTACCGGGCGGCAAAGTATGCTGTGCAAAATTCATTGCTTTGAATGCGGCCAGGTTGATTCCGGGTTCCGGTAATGTGTCGTTCCATGATACTAAATGAAAAGGACAATACAAAACTGAAAATAGCCTACGAGCGGTGCCAGGAGTTTAATGCTCAGGGTAGTATATTAAATATCGTATACCAAAGATAAGACATTATTATTGAATTAGTGTATAAAATAGTCATTATTATTAATCTTTTTTTTGAGCCTGATTCAACATAAGGGATTTGTCTGCCGTTGATCCGCTTTAATGCAAAGTCTTGCGTATGGAAGAAAATAGTGCATACCGCGGGAAACCTAACATAGTAGAAGCCGCTGTCAAATTAAGTGAATACCAACCAACGCGGTTTCCGGGAAAACTACTTTTTTGTAATCCCCGTATCAAAAGCTAAAACTTTAACATTTTTTAATAATTTCGAAACAAATCACAATAAACATTATATTTGCTCTTCGTAGTATGCTGTTATTGCCTTAGTTCCCCAGATTATAACGCCCGGATTACCCTCTTAGCTTTATAGCCTTAAATGCAGATATTGCGAAAACACAACTACTGCCCGATTCTAATTCGCTCTTGTTTACCCCATTTCCCGTTCTTGCCTTCCGGCCCCTGCTACCCCTATCGCGGCAGGGATTTTTTTACTGTTTTTACTTGAACCGAATTAGACCAACAACAACGAAATAAAGTAATATAGGACAAAAACATTCACATTGATTTGTGAGTTTAGCAACTTTTATCAAATGATCAGTTAAAGTGACTTTTTCAAAGACATAAATTGTGATTAAACATCCCGGCACCACCTGATATCAGGACTAAACAGAAAAGAAACATTGAACTGACCATTATTACCAAATAATAATTAACCAAAACCAATAGTCATGAAACCATCACATTTACTCTCATTCTTAGTGCTGCTTTTCGCATTACTATTTGTTCCTGCAATATATGGACAAAGCGTTGGAAAGTATGTTGTCACGAGATCTACCGGAATTACTTTCAGTTCCATTTCAGCTACAGGGACCAGCATGACGGGCTGGAGAAACACTCTCAGCACGGATGATAATTTGTCTACGGCTCAAAATATTGGTTTCACTTTTTATTATGATGGTGTTGCGTATACCCAATATTCTATCTCAACCAATGGATTCCTCACTTTCAATACTGGAACTGCCGCGACAGGTTCCGGCTCAAGCGCATATGGCTGGCAAAATACTCAGTTTTCAGCCTCCGGTGGTACGGTAACCACCCTTGCCCCCTTATACGATGATCAGCAGACTGCAGGTAATGCAGGTACCCTTGCCGATTTAAATAATTCATATAAATATTTATTGTCCGGATCAGCAGGCAGCAGAGTTGCAACCATCGAATGGGTATATAACCAGGATTTTTCGACTACGTCGACCTCCAATTTCGCTTACCAGGTCAAATTGTACGAAACTGACGGGCATATCGAATTTGTATACGGTACAATGACACTGGCAAATTCGAGCACAATTACTACCATGTCATACTCATTAGGGATTAATGCACCTACAATATCTGCCTCTCCCACGGCGGCAGAATTGTTGACCCAACAAACCGTAAATACAACAACCTTCAATAATACTGCATCAAATTCTTTAGGTGGTGCTACCCCGGCGAATATGCCGACAACGAATTCCATGATTACGTTTACTCCTTCTTCGGGAACGCCTGCAGATCCAACAAGTTTAACGTATACTGCAGTTACTGCTACAACTACAACCCCTAACTGGGTTGATAACTCGACAAACGAAACCTATTTCATAGTCACACGGGCTACTGATGCAGGATTCACGTCAAATGTGGTTACCACGTCAGTAAGTTCGACAACGACAGCCGGTACGGGTACTGCTTATACCTCGGTCCAAACAGGCCTTACTCCCAGCACGACTTATTATTATAAGATCCAGGCAGCCAATGAAGCGGGCATTCCCGGTACAGGGATCAGTAGTTCCCAGACTACATCAGCCGCTGCCACCTATTACTGGGTTGGAACGGCAACTGCCGAGTTTAACACCGCAGCTACCTGGAACACGGCAGCCGACGGTACAGGTTCAGCGCGTTCAACGGCCTCGTCGACTGATGTTCTAGTCATGGATGGTGCGGGTACTGTGGCAGGAGCATCCATAACCGGGGGTACTGTGAATGCAAGCGTAAGTATAGGTGTTTTAAGGATTTCAAGCGGAACATCAGTAACATTGGTTTCAAGTTCTGCTACAACAAGGACCATAACAATAACAGGAGGATCCGGTGACGACCTGGATATACCCTCCGGCAACAGCCTTATTTTAAATAGTGCCTCCAATGCAATAGCTATTGCTTTCAGCACGGGAACAGGGATGACCGGGAATATAGCCGGCACTTTAACCATAGGGGGAAGTACAAGTAACACCGTCACTACCACCGGCGGAACTGGCACAGTAGTTACTGTTACAAGCACAGGTATTGTGAATTTAGGCACTTCGGTCATTTCACTGGTAGGTTCTGTTGCCACTTTATCTTTTGCAAATGGCTCCAACTGTAATGCTTCAGGTTCAACAACAACAGCACCACCGGTACCATTGGCTACCTGGGGTGCCACGGCGAACTTAACTATTACCGGATTAACCTCTGCAACTGCAGGTTCCACAAATAATGCACAATCCTTCGGGAATATAATTTATCACTATCAAACGACAAAAGTATAAATTTTCATTTATAGATTTATAAGTGAT
>JBAXXB010000355.1:0-4332 GCA_037128115.1 Bacteroidota bacterium | reverse complement strand
ATATCATCAAGACCACCTACATCATCCCATTTCACGTCAGGAACCTCCACGAAAACTTCCCTGATTGCCGAGGGCTCCACCTCTTTCATGGCATCCAAAAAGTTATCCATACTCACCTCGAGTTGCATAAGCAATTCGTAAGGAATTTCGGACATTTCAAAATCGATTTGCGGGAGTATTTTACGCAAGGCCGTCATGGCAGCTTCCCGGGCCAGTGCTTCAAGGTCGGCACCTACGAAACCATGCGTGATTTCAGCAAGCTTTTCCATATCTACATCCACCGACAAAGGAATTCCCCGCGTATGTATGTGAAGTATCTCGAGCCTGCCTTTTTTGTCAGGAATAGAGATCGAAATCTCGCGGTCGAAACGACCTGGTCTCCGGAGCGCCGGGTCAATGGAATTGGGTATATTGGTAGCCCCTATTACGATCACTTTCCCTCTCGACTCCAGTCCATCCATTAAAGAAAGTAACTGGGCTACAACACGCTTTTCAACTTGTTTTTCGCCACCCATGTCTTCCCGTTTGGGAGCAATGGCATCGATTTCGTCGATAAAAATGATAGAGGGGGCATGAGCCTGGGCCTCTTCGAAGAGTTTACGGATGCGGCCTTCGCTTTCCCCGTAAAACTTCCCCATGATTTCCGGGCCGGAAATATTAATGAAATAGGCGTCAGTTTCGTGGGCCACAGCTCTTACTATGAGCGTCTTGCCGGTTCCCGGGGGGCCATAGAGAAAAACTCCTTTTGGCGGTTGAACCCCAAGCCGTTCGAAAATTTCGGGGTATTTCAGGGGCAGTTCAATCATCTCGCGGATGCGCTGCACCTGGTTGCCCAGCCCCCCAATATCTTCGTACGAAACTCTTTTTTTAGTTTCGCCTTCCTGTTTAACGAGTTCCAGTTGAAAGGAGGTGTCAGGGTTGATAAGCACAACGCCATCGGGCTGAACTCCGGTTACCGTATAATCGACCGAACGCGAACCAAACAAGATGGCTCTCACCTTGTCACCTTTAACGACAGGTAAGCCGTTGATGAGTGATCCTATGTATTTGGCATCATCAGCTTTAAATAAGGAACCGGATCGGGTGTCGGGTTTAAGTTTTATTTTCGAAGCCTGCCTGTAGGCAGCTTTTACTATTTTAACCTTTTCGTCAATGCCTGCCTGGGCATTATCGCGGGTAATACCGTCTATCTGTATGATGCTCTTGCCCCTGTCCTCAGGATAGCAGGGCATAATTTTAACGGGAGTGGCCCGTTTGCCTTCGATCAAGATCACGTCTCCACTTTCCAGGCCGATCAGCTTCATGTCGCTGGGGTCAATCCTGGCTATAGCTCTTCCCACATCTTTTACCAGGGCTTCTTTTACACGTAATATGATTTCGTTACTCATTCCAGGTATTTATTATAGGGTGGAAGGCTTGTCTTCAAAAAGTTGTTTTTTTAACCGGACCAGGGATTCCAACCCTTTTATTTCGCTTGCAAACATGGGTACTTCCACTTTATTGAAACCAGGGAAGGCTTGGTTTACTTTTTGCAGATAGGGTGCCTGGCCGGCCTTTCTTTTTCTGCAGAAATCACAGTCCTCCGAAGTCATGACATTGTTCACTATGATTTGCTGCGCGATGATACCCGAGGTCTGCAGGTCAGCAAGGAGCCTGCCGGTTTCCATGATTGCCATGGATTCGGGAATGCAAACAGGTATAAATTCACACCGGGTTCTATCCCTCAGCAGGTTTTCAATTCTTTTGACTGTTTTTTTGAGGCTCAGCAGGAATGTATCCACCTCATCCTCCTTATAAGTACCGGCAAAACTGGTAACCATATACCGGTATTTCCAGCGCATACGGGCGGCAACTTTAATCCATTCATCCAACAACTTCGGAGAAGAAATGAGTCGCAGGGCGTGTCCGGTTGGAGCCGTGTCCACTACATACTTATCGTATTGACCCTCTTCTATAAAGTCAATGATGGTTTTAAAACTCATAATCTCATCAATGCCGGGCAGCGACAACGTCAGCAGGTCATCGATATCATCGTTGTCGAGTTTGGTAGAGGTTTCGAAAAGCTTTTTAAGTTCGCTGCGGTGTTCTTTTTTAAACACGGTCAATGCTTCTTCGGCGACAACCTCTATGGCTGACAAATGGGATACGCCTTCGACTTCAACTACATTAAACCCGATTGCCTGTTCAATGCAATCCGACACTGAATGTGCCGGGTCAGTAGAGATGAGCAGAGTGCGGAAATTCTCCGATAAGGCGAGGGCTGAGGCAATGGCACAACTGGTTTTTCCAACTCCTCCTTTTCCTCCGAAAATGATGAGTTTAAGCTTGTCGCTATCCAAACCTGTAAGTGCCATGGCCTTATTTTGTTATCCTGATCTCCAGGATTCCATTGGTGAATTTATGGTGCAGATTGGCCATGATTGTCTTTACAGGCAGCAGCATTTCTTTACGGTATGTCCTGTTCTTGCCGCTTGCCGAAATTTCGAGTATATCTTCCTTCAGGTCTATTTTAATTTCATCCTGATCGATGCCTGGCATTTCGGCTATGATCACGATCTCGTCTTTTTCGTCGAAGATGTCTGTGATGGGTTCACGTTCCTCGTCTACCTTGGGTCCTTCAGGTGTCTTCTTGATGTTCCCGAAAGTTTCCACTTTTGGCGAACCACCTCCTGCCGTGTTGATGGTAAAACCGTAAACACCCTTCATGCCTTTTTTAAGGTGATCAAAGTTTAGCTCACCTTCCTTGCTCATGGCTCCATTTTCTTCGAGTTTCCCGGCGAGGTCAACCAGTTTTTCTATTCCTTTGAACAGACCGCCAAGCCCGAAAAGATCGAATCCGGACTCGTCCTTTTTCCCTTTGTTGTTATCGTTTTCCATTTTTTGAAGGCTTATAAGGTTTATGTTGGATTATTGCGTGCTTCCAGTTTTTCAAGGCGGGCAATCAGGGTTTCCTGCTGAAGCAGTTCGTTTGCCTTGGCTGCTGACGAAAGATACGGATCGTCCTGCCACCAGTTGATACCCATTTCCAGCGCTTTGTCAACCCCGCAAACCAAAAGCCGTATTTTGATCGTCAACAGGTCCACATCCGCTATTTTGATCTGGATATCGCCGACAATCACTATGCCTTTGTCTAAAACAAGTTCCAGAACATCACGGAGTGATGAATTACCTGTTGAAGTATTAAGTTTAGTTTCTGACATGATGTATTTCTATTTAACAACTATCTAAGTGTTCCGAGTGAGCCCAGATCAATATTTAAATCATCTTCATCCAGGCCAAAGACCAATCTGAGTTCTTCAATTTTAGTCTCAATTGCCTCCAGGTTTAATCCCAGTTTCTGGACTTCCATAGGCGTTAATTCTTCCCGCTCTACCCTTCTTATGGCCTCTCTTTCCACCAGGTCAACAATGAGTTTGATTAATGTCAAGACCAGTTGGGCCAGTCCGCCTTCCGCTTCTGCAGGCATATCGGCATTAATCATCTGATTGATATGCTTCTGAGCCTTTTCAATTTGTTTTTCCAATTTCATCAGGTACTCTTCATCACCTATTTCGTTGGTATTCACACGGTCGACTCTCTTGCCTTGTTGAGTATTTAACTTCGATAAGGAAATGATAACTACCCTTAACGAAATAGCCAGCATATCCATGTCGGCAATCTTGATAATGACATCACCATGAACTACGGCGCCTTTTTCTATCACTACATCTAAGGCATCAACCAATGTGGCATTTTTATTTTCCGGGTCAGTCATTCTATGTAAAGCTTAAGCAAAGTGGTACGAAGGCCAGGGGCCGCTTATTTCGATTTCGATTCCAAGTGGAAGCATTTCTTCTTTTAATTCGGCCGCTTTCACTTTAAATTCAGCTAAACCTGATTCTTCAATCAAATAAAAGCTATTTAAAATCATTTCCTTGGCCATACGGGTAAAATCCTTCTCGAGTATTTTAGCTTTAACAAGCTTTACCGACAATTGAGAAAGATTTTCGTTGATTAAGTTGCCGATGCGGGCTAATTCATTCCCTTTTATCTCTTCGATTTTGGATGCAGCCTGCTTTTTGGCAAAGAAGGCCATTCCTTTAGGCAAAGATTCGGCTTCTCTTTTTTTTGCCAGGATTTCCTCATTCCCATTTTCAAGAAATTCCTCGAAGACGTTCGGGTTCAGGAAGGCTTTAATGCCCCACTCCTGTCTTCCTGCTATAAATTCCAGGCTTTTCCTGAATTTTTCCAGGTTATTGTAGAGGCTTTCAAGCAGTTTTTCTTTGGTCCGGAAAATTACCCCAAACTGCATCGGGATTACAGGAACACTCACTGAACCGCCAATCAGCATTG
>JBAXXB010000354.1:0-4391 GCA_037128115.1 Bacteroidota bacterium | reverse complement strand
ATACTTTTTAAGAGACAAACTCAAGACGGACTCTTTGTTTATTCAAAACAATCTTCCTGATTTATGTGCCTCAATACAGAAAGCAATTGTTAGTACGCTGATGATCAAACTGAAATTAGCCAGCCAGCAAACCGGGATAACCGAAGTCGCTATTGCCGGTGGCGTTTCGGCCAACTCAGGCTTACGCAAAGCCGTTTCCGACATGCAGGAAACAGCCGGGTGGAAAGTACATATCCCTGAATTTCAATTTACTACCGACAATGCAGCCATGATTGCCATGGCAGGATATTATAAATACCTGGAAGGTAATTTCACCGAACAGTCCGTCACCCCTTACTCAAGAGGCGGTATTTAACGGTAAAGGCAAAGATAGGTCGTATCGCAGGCTGTTTTCACTTTGAACTTCACCCCTTTGTCCACAACAAAAGTGTCGAAAGGCTTGTAGGAAGTCCACACGGTTTCCCCAGGAAGCATCACCAATAATTCACCCGATGTGATAGTCATATACTCCACTGATGAGGTTCCGAATTCGTATTCCCCGGTAGCCATTGCACCTATGGTAGCGGGTCCTTCAGTCATTCCAAATGCAATTGATTTTACGTTTCCGTCGTAGTATTCGTTGGTCTTGAACATAATATATTTCTTGTCAGTTAAGTGTAAATAATGCACCAAATGTACTGTTTATTCCTGAAAAAGGATGCTGTACTTCAACTCTGTTTTGTGCCAGGGCGGGAAATACAAAAGGCTACCCCTTCTGGGATAGCCTCTCGGATATATTTGCCTTAAATTTATTTTGTAATTATAATTTTCCGGCTGATTGAATTGTCGTTGCTGCGCACCAGCAGGGTATAAGTACCTGAAGGGAAATCCTGCATATCAACAGGAATCAGCATTGCTCCATCCACCTTAAAATCATCCTGTTTCCAAACAACAGCGCCCAGGTAATTATAAATTTCCAGGGTGCACTGTATTGAATGACCGGATTCAGCCTTAATATCAAATTTCCCGTTAGTAGGGTTAGGGTATACCTGCAGGCTGACGCTGAACATATTATCCTTTACCGAAACCGGTAAAACCAGTATGCTGTTCGAAACCGGTGAACTGCAACCGTTGAGAGTCACTACAACTGTATAATAACCACCATAAATAGCCAGGTGTTTTTTGCCGTTAGCACCCGGAATCAAAACCCCACCCAGGTACCACTGGTTGCCTGCATCGGCACTGCTGATAAGCGTATCAACATGCTGCGTAATAACAGGAGTCGTAGGCGTAGGATTAACAACCACCGTGAGAGGTGCCGAAACTTGCCCAAGGCAATTGCCGTTGGTTCCTGAAACTTTTACGTTACCCGAAGTGGCTGTAGCCAGATAATGAACAGTTACCTGGTTCGTATTTGCCCCGCTTACCGCAACAGCTCCCGGAGGCAATGTCCATACATACCCGTAAGCATTGGTAACAGGTGCAACAGAGTAAACAACATTATTAGCTTCTGCACAGATGGTATTAGGACCCGAGATCGCACCGGGAGTTCCGGGCAGCGGGCTCACATCGACAGGAAGTGGATTGGAGGCCGCACCTGTTCCGCAGGAGTTTGTCCCATAAACAGTTATACTACCTGAAGCTGTTCCAGGTGCAAAATTGACAGTAATACTATTTGTGTTAAGGCCCGATGTAATAGTGACTCCAGATGGTAAAGTCCAAATATAAGTCGTGACACCGGGTATGGGATCAACTGAATACTGAACACCCTGGTCACCTTCGCAAACACTCTGGTTACCTGTTATGTTACCTGCCTGAACAGGCACCGGGCTAACCGTTACTGCGAACGGAGGCGTAACAGTACTTATACAGGTACCATCGGTTGCATATACGGTGAAGTTGCCTGATTGCGCATTCCCTGCATAAGTCACTGTAATTGAACGGGTATTGTTACCTGCAGTGATGGTTGCACCGGCAGGAACAGTCCATATATAGGATGTTGCTCCCGCAAAAACCGGTACAGAATATACATTTCCGGTTGACGTAGCGCATACGCTGTTGGGACCGGAGATCACGCCAATAGAACCTGCCAGCACACACTGGGTAGTGAAAGTGAGGTCCAGGCCGTTTGTTGTGCCTGCAGCATTATTTCCGACACAACGGAAATGGTAGGTTGTACCTGATGCTAAACCACTTATGGTGGCCGCTACAGGAATGGACGTATTCCCTGTAATAGTTGAGGGTGTCGCAGTGGCAGTATTACCATAGGCAACAGTTAAACCCCATTGAAATGTGGCCGAACTGCTAAAGTTATTTGCATTAACGGTTCCGTTCAAAGCTGCTGAATTCAAGGTAATGCCGGACGCAGGAAGGGTCACTACCGAGGGAGCGACAGGAACTTGTCCCGACATGGTGATCAGTAAGGAATCCTTGACTGTGACATCCTGCACGGCTGTAGCTTTTGCCCAGGCGGTGCCATCGGTAATTGCCGTAACGAGTCCGGAAGCGCTGATCAAAGCGATCCCGGTTCCCGGGACAATACTCCAGGTAACTGCCTGGTTAGCTACGGCAGGGTATACTACAGCAGTCATCTGCAATGTACCACCACCTGTGGTTATTGTAGCAGGAACACTTCCCTGCGTCGCAACATCAACTCCCAGGAGCCCACCAGCTGATATGCCCTGTGCATAACCCAATTCGGCGGCACCCCGGTTCTCAGTCCATATACCAGCACAGCGGGAGGTACTAATAGCTTCGAAGCCAAAACGTCCTTTCGGACTGCCGGCTCCATAAGTGGTCGAACTAATCTCGGTGCGAGTATGTGGCCAGGCAAAGTTCCCGGAAGCATCCAGGCGGGTTGCGAAAATTTTATACGTTCCGGTATATGACATAAACATCGGAGTATCATTAATCAGGCTGAGTTCACCCGCCTGGGTGTCGCGATTTGCGCTGATCGGATATACAACCTTTCCCTGGTCGGTAAATTGCCTGGCACCGGTAGTTTTTAGAAACTTCTGGATATACACTCCATAAATCGTCTGGTTAATATCACTGAAAGTACACACCGACCATACATAATTAGAACCCGGTTGAATCTTTATCCTGGTTTCGCCCTGGTAATTATCAGAACCGCCCACGCTTGTATTAAAATTCGATCCGTTCATTCCCCATGGAATGCTTCCTCCCGGGTTGATACGCTGAAGGAAGGAATTGAACCGGAAACCAACTGAGCTATAATATCCGAAATAGGTAGTATCGCCCTCGGAAGCTATGGAATAATAACGATAGCCGGCAGTGGTCTGGTTGCCAATCTGCAGGGGAGCATATAAAGCTGCTCCTGTATTATCGTATTGCTGCGCATACAGGTTTGTTGAAATCCCTCCGGCATTCTTTTGGTATACCATCGTGAACTTATTGTTTAGGTTAGCAGCAATCTGTCCTCGCGTAGTGGTGGTACTTCCAACCAAAACAGTAACGGGAGTAGCCCATCCCAGGGTTCCACTAGTGGTAATCTTTTGTATTTTAAGAGTATTGCTGATGGATTCATTCCAAACCACAACAACTTCCCCATTAGTTAAAACTGCAGGGTTGGGAGCAAGGCCACCTCCAAGAACAATCCCATTCGCTCCCCAGAGTTGGGTTCCGGATTGCGATATTTTATATACGACAGCCTGCATATCTGCTATACGCTGATCCTGACATGCAATTATCAGGTTATTGGATGCATCAACGCAAACATTAAAGACATAAGTAGCTGTTCCGGAGGGTTGATTACTAACCAAAAGGCCATCGACCCCTAGCAATTTATTCCCCTCAGCATCAAACAATTGTGCCCTCATTTCGTAACTTCCGGCTACATCATGATAGAACGCCACCCATAATTTACCGTCGGATGTGGAAGCTGACTGCATATCCCCGACCGACAAGCCCGAAATCGTTTCATTTACCGAAGTATTGGTATTCCATTGAGCCTTCACCAAACCGGAAAATCCGGTGAGAAATACGGTCAATACAAGAAAGAGAGTTTTTTGTAGATAATTTTTCATCGTGTAGTTTTTTTTTGAATTTCTTTTTAGTAGTGAGTTCACAATTGCATATTACAAAAGTAGGACTAAGTCGTATTCAAATAACCATAAATACAATTTCCATATGCCGGCTTAGGAAATAATATCGGATTGATCCCAGATAGAATAGTCACCGGCACGTTAATCCACCACATCGAATCGCTCATGCAAACCTCGTTTCAACTTGTTCGATTTACGGTCGTAATGGTAATATTCGCGGTTGACAATACTGGCCGGCAAGTGTTCGCGTATATATTCGTTTAAAAAATAATCGTATAGCAGTTCTGCGTGTTTTTTTCCTGACTCACCCGCCATGCGGTAAACATCATTTATTTCAAGTGAATCACG
>JBAXXB010000353.1:0-4397 GCA_037128115.1 Bacteroidota bacterium | reverse complement strand
ACACGGGCAACTGAAGGTAAGGCAGGTGGATAGTTACTACCCCTTTGGAATGAATGTTAAGGGCTTAACCGCCAATAGTACCGATGCCACCCGTCCTAATGAGTACATGTACAATGGCAAACAGATGCAGGATGAAATGGGGCTGAATTTGCTGGATTACGGAGCAAGGTTTTATGATGCGGTGCTGGGGAGGTGGCACTCACCGGATCCATTGGCAGAAGATAGAAATATGGTTTCTCCATATAATTATTGCCAAAACAATCCCATTTCCCGTATTGATGAGGATGGATTTCTTGATACTGACTTTGGCATTGATGAAAATGGTAACATAAAGCAAATTGGGAAAACAAACAAAGAACCTGATAAACTCTATGCCCTGCTGAGCCGCAATTATAAATTCCTTAATCCTGGAGGTGACTACAGTGAAGAAAAGGGTTGTTGAATAATGTTAACGTTTTGGATCTATAGAGCCACGCGAAGGGATTACCTTCGGTGAGAGAGTTCGCGCGGTAGCGGGGGGTAGAGGAAAATAGTACCGACACGCGTTACAAACGCGCGCCAGCGGGGGAGTCAATATTTGGCTTAGTATTGATAAAAATGGAAGACCAGTTTGGGTAGGAATTAAATATGGCTTTGGAGCAACATTGGGTGGCTCATATGGAGAAGGAAATACAACATCTGGTTTTTCTATACCATTCTATCCATAAAACTAATAATTGTATAAACTATGATAACTTGGCCAGAACGCTATTTAATGTATGTTTATGCTTTATTGGCATTTTGTTTCCTTGCATTCTTTACATTTCGAGGCATCCAGGCAGATAAAAGAACCTATCTGGAAACGTATAGTGGAGAAATAAAAGCAGTAAACAAAGATGTAAAAGGATATTGGTGTGTTTATGTCCATAATGCATGGAGAAGCCTTAGCTTAGATGGAGCTTGCATCGACACACTCAGCGTTGGTGATTCCATCAGTAAACAACCCTATAGTTATATTATCCAGGTTAAATTTAAGTCTGAAAGCTATAGAAGCAGGGTATATGCCTGCAACAAAGGACATCACTTTTATTAGCAATAAAGTCCAATTGGCTCGCAACGCTACCGCGCGAATCCTTTCGCGTGTTGCCTTATACCCTTATACATCCATCATTTCGGGAACTTACCAATTTCACTCTTTTAGAGATTCAACTGTAATATGGAATATATTAAATTTGCCTAATGAGTAGCAATTATATATTCCATAATCCTGGAGGTGACTACAGTGGAGAAAAGGGGTTATTGAATACTGTTATCGTTTTGGAACTATAGAGCCGCGCGAAGGGATTACCTTCGGTGAGAGAGTTCGCGCGGTAGCGGTGTAGCGGTAAAGGGATTACTTTCGGTGAGAGAGTTCGCGCGGCAGCGGGGGATTTTGACAATATGGTAACGTGTAGATTTTAAGACAGATTTTAGGATAATAAAAATTAAAGTTGCACAATCGGACAACATTAACTATCTTTGCTGCATATGAACAATGAGAAGAAAATAAGAACCGTGTTTTTGTACAAGGACTACTTCACTGACTTTTATCTAAAACAGAGGCAGAAGGTAAAAGATAAAATCATTTGGACTTTCAGACTCATTAAAACACAGCAAAAAGTACCTGAAGACTACTTAAAACATCTTGAAGGTGCTGATGGACTTTATGAAATAAGAGTGCAGCAAGGAAGTGATATTTTTCGCATTTTCTGTTTCTTTGATGAGGGAAAATTAGTTGTTCTGGCAAACGGATTTCAAAAGAAAACACAAAAGACACCAAAGGCCGAAATTGAAAAAGCATTAAAAATCAAACAAGAATATGAAACAGCAAAATAATTTAAAGTCACTCGACCGGTTTGTTGAAGAACAATATGGTAAAAAAGGCACTTCAAAACGGGATAAGTTTGAGAAAGGCTATGAAGCGTTTAAGATTGGTTTTCTTATTCAACAGGCGCGCATTGAAAAAGGAATGACACAGGAAGAACTCGCTGAGAAATGCGGGACAAATAAAGGCTATATTTCCAAAATTGAGAATAATATTAAAGAAGTTCGAATATCGACACTTCAAAAAATAGTCGAACTCGGACTTGGTGGGCATCTGGAACTTTCAATTAAACTCTAAAAATACACAGGAGGAATGAAAAACCGCATCAAATAGCATCTATGCCCAAAAGCTTATGGATGAGCAATTTGAATCAGCGTACACCGCAAAAGCATTATGCCTTTAGACAGAGAAGAAACCCGCAAAACGGCTGCTGGGCTAACTGCAAACCGTTATGCGGTGTATGAATTGACCACAGTGGAGAAAAGGGGTTATTGAATAATATTATCGTTTTGGAACTATAGAGACAAGCGAAGGGATTACCTCCGGTGAGAGAGTTCGCGCGGTAGCGGTGATCTTATGCCCATATTCCTGAAGGTGACTACAGTGGAGAAATGGAGTTATTGAAAAATGTTATCGTTTTGGATCTTTAGAACCACGCGAAGGGATTCGCGCGGTAGCGGTGGTTATTGTTTTAGATATATAGAGCCACGAGAAAGGATTCACATAGTAGAAAAAATCGCAATCTGAAAATAGTTTCTATATAATGAAACATTTTGTGTAACTTTGCACTACCAAGAAAGAAATGAATGGACAAACTTTTTGACATTGTATTTTTAGACGAGACGTTTGAATTTCTCAGTAATCTTGAAAAGAAGCACTACGAAAAAATCATTTTTAACATCCGTAAAACCCAGACAAGACATGATCCTGAACTATTCAAAAAACTGAAAGACGAAATCTGGGAATTCAGAACTCTTTATCAAGGGCTGCATTACAGACTGTTATCGTTTTGGGATAAGACAGATTCTGAAAATACACTTGTTGTTTCAAAGCATGGAATAGTGAAGAAAACCAGTAAAACACCTGACAGCGAAATCCAAAAAGCAAAGCAAGTTCGTTCACGATATTTTGAAGACAAAGAAATCGCTAAAAAGACAAAGAAATGAAAACACATACATTAGATGAAGTTCAAGACAAACTCATCGGTAAAATTGGCACTCCAAACCGAGATAGATTTGAATATGAATTACAAATGGACTTGATTGGTCAAGCAATAAAACAAACAAGACAGGAGCGAAAATTAACCCAAGAAGAACTCGGAAAACTAATTGGCGTGCAAAAAGCTCAGATTTCGAGAATTGAGAATAATGCCAGTAATGTAACCATAGAGACTCTTATGAGAGTTTTTAATGCTTTACAGGCGAAAGTGATGTTAAGTGTTGAATTGCCTCATTTCAAAATCAGTCTTGGACAATAACTTCGGCCCATAATAAATAGGAATATGAGCGGCGTGCAACGCCCAGCGATTATTCCTCGTTGAACTACATCCCTGGGGGAGCTATGCATTTCCCGACGATTTTTGCTGATTAGGTTAAACAATGAGCTCGTTCATTCTACATAGTTACGGATGTGGTAGCTGATTTTTATGCGATGTATGAATTGACTGCAGTGGAGAAAAGGGGTTATTGAATACTGTTATCGTTTTGGAACTATAGAGACAAGCGAAGGGATTACCTTCGGTGAGAGAGTTCGCGAGGTAGCAGTTTAGCGGTAAAGGGATTACTTTCAGTGAGAGAGTTCGCGCAGTAGCGATGAGTTTATCCGCTTCAATTAAAAATGATTCTTAAAAATAATACATAATAAATTAAATATTTATGAAAAGAATTATTCTAGCAACGTTGATTATGCTAGGAATTATAAGTTGTCAAAAAGCGAATGAAGATTTTATTTCCTTATGTAAAATAAGTGGTGAAACAGTTCGGGTTAGCTATATGGATTCATTTCATGGGATAGTATCAATAAATAACAGCACTAAGAATGATACTCTATATTTGAACATCCTTGTTGGATTACACAAACCCCATAAAATAATTGAGATTAATTTTGAAAAGGGAATTCAGTATATAAACACTGGATTAAAAACAGTTAAATTAGATGAATTGAATGTTTGTCAAAAAATTTATTCAGGTGAAGAAGGGATTGAATATATGAAAAGCCTTCGTGTAAAATAAAAACTTCAACATCTGATTAGCTACAAGTTTGTAGCGTATGCTGAGTTCAACCTCGGCTTGGCATACCTACATGCTAATAACACTTGTAAATCAGTTAAGCATTGATATGGGAAGCGGAAAGCGGATCACCTATGTATACGACCGCAGTGGCCGGCGGCTGCAAAAGACTGATTATTTAAACGGGGCTCCTGTAACTACAAGCGATTATATTGCTAATTTTGTGTACAACAACAATGTAGTCGCTTATGCTCAAAACGCTGAGGGACGTATTGTATTTACCAACCTGAATACGGTGTACAGCGAGTCGTATATTACTGACCATC
>JBAXXB010000352.1:0-4411 GCA_037128115.1 Bacteroidota bacterium | reverse complement strand
GATAAAAGCTAAATATATTCACTAATTGGGGAAATGGAATAGCCTAAATGCCTGGCTGAAATCACAATCGCCCCCATTTATTTTACATAACTTTATACCGGGAGGGGAGGTGAGTTGTGAGAGGGCATGATCAGGAAGTCAAATCTTCAAGACAGGTTTCTTGCTAAATTCTTGCATACGAATCTCCCTACCACTTTTAATCTTTCCTGGAAATCACTTCTAAAACTTAAAAATGATAAATTTAAACAGCCTCTGAATAAAAATTATAAATTTGTAGAATAATAATAACCGCACAATCATGAAAACAACATCCCGAATCTTTCTCTTCCTGGCCGTAATAACCGGCTTTCTTGTATCCGGTTGCCAACCCGTCGACCAGGGGACTACCAACAACGATCCGCGTGATACCTATATTGGTGTTTGGCAATTCATTGAAAGCAGTTCCTTTAAAAGCACCGATGGCCAGAGCTATATAGTTTCTATAACAAAAGATCCTTCCAATAGTAGCCAGGTGCTGCTCGAAAACTTCGGCAACCCGGGCACTCAGTCAGTAAGTGTAACTGGGCTTGTTACTGCCAACCAGATTGTTGTTTCATCGCAGAATATGAGTAACGGATGGACCGTTGAGGGGGTAGGCAAAATAAGCAATACAGCTAAAACGGCTATGACCTGGACTTATTCCATTACAGCCGGAGGCGATAAGGTTTCCTATACAGCTACAGCTACCAGGGAGTAAAAAATTCAGATCAATTCTAACTATTCCTGCTTTCATTCGGTTTGAATGTCATTAAAGTAATTGAATTCTATTAACTCCTTCGTTTATAAGGAATTGAAAAAAGAAAGTCCTGACAGTTATGCAGGACTTTCTTTTTTATGTATTATGGGTGTTATTTTACCCGATTTGGAAGGTTGTATTGATTAGCTGACGGTACAGGATACCTGAGTGAGTCAAAGTACTGAATCTCCCGGGGAGTGGTAGTTTTATCTGTTGACGGGAACCATGGATTGCGTTTGCCAAGATCCGATCTTTTGCCTGTTGCATTAATAGCCTGAATACCGGCTTTCTGCTGGAGTGTAGCATCCATTACCGAAAGACGGTTAATCACTTCCGCATATATTTTATCTAACTCCTCTACATGCTTAATGTAGTAATTGAGGCTGGTGTCGAAATCATCAGGCTTAATGCCATGTTTCCTGAACACTTCGGCAAACCGAATTCTCAATTCCGGGATATTGTTCGACCTGATTACTGAATCGTTTACGATGTGCAGGGTAGCTTCAGTAATGTGCAGGTCAACCAGGAGGCTGATCATTTGATTTTCACTCAAAGTGCCGGCAGGCTTCGACTTTAATATGCTGTTGCAAGCCGCTGTCAGCATGAAAAGACAAAGAATAAAAGCCCATTTCTTCATAGTATTCCTCACTAAGTGATGATCTCCTTTACGTCCCTAGGATAGGGCATGGAGAAATAATTGCCACGAAATTCCTTATTTCTGCCCGTGTTTCCGCTCGTATTCCAGGTTCAGTTCTTTTAACACATCGCCGGTAACGTCGAGGGTATCATTGGCATAAAGAATGTTGCCCCCCTTATTGAAACCAAGAATATAATCGAATTTATATTTGTCGTTGTAGCGATGCAGGAAGTTCATGACCGAATCGAGCAGAGCTACATTCATATCCATTTCACTCTGTTGAAGTTCGGCAGCATACCTTTCGCGGAGTTCGGTTATTTTCTGCTGATTTTGCTGCAGCTGACCGTAAATTTCCTGTGCACTCTTATCGCTGATCGCCTTTTTGGAAACCTGTTCCTGGAAATATGCTGCGTCTTTTTCAAAAGCTTGTTGTTTGGCGGCAACTTCTCCTTCCAGTCTTTGGCTCTTTGCAGTAAGGTCGGCACGGAGCTTTTTCACGAGTTCATATTTGCTGAGGATACTGTCATTGTTGACAAATGCCACCGATATGGCTCCTTTATTTGCCTTGTTAATGGCCCCTGAAATATGGTTTCCATTTTTACCCGACCCTGTAAAATACAGGATATACAATACTATAAGACCGGCTAAGATTACCAGGTTCAGCGCCAGTAATAAAGGGTTTATCCTGGTTGTTGCAGTTACAGCCGGAATCTCATTCAAAACAGGATTTTGAACCTGGGCTGATGTCTTTTCCGGGATAGGACTGTTTTCGGTGGAAGTGTTGAGTTCTTCTGTCATTTTATTTGAAATATTGGGTTATTATAAAAACAACCTGATTCACGTTGTGATGAACCAGGTTGCGAAGGTAAAAAAAACACTAATTTAATAATGGATTAGTTGCCAACTTCCGAAATGTATTTGATTCGCATCAGCCTGATCTCTTCTTCGGTAAACTCGTTTTCACCCAGATCTTTCAGTGCCTGTTCAACAGAATCGGTTTCGGCATCCATAAAGTATTCAATGATTTCATCCTGGTGATAGGGATCTATAGTTTCATTCAGGTAGTAGGTCAGGTCGATTTTGGTTCCTGAATCTACGATGCTTTCTATCTCGGTAAGTAATTCATCTGCTGTGAGGTTCTTAGCGACAGCAATATCCTCGAGCGAAATTTTACGGTCAATGTTTGTGATTATGTATACTTTCAACCCTGATTTATTCACCACCGATTTCACCACCATATCCATTGGGCGAATGATCTCATTCTCTTCAACATAAGAGGAGATTAACTCAAGGAAAGGTTTCCCGTATTTCAGCGCCTTGCCAGCTCCTACGCCTGTTATGCGCTGCAATTCGTCAATATTGATAGGATACTGTATCGCCATGTCTTCAAGCGATGGATCCTGGAATATTACAAAAGGAGGCAGGCTTTCTTTGCGTGCAATTTCCTTGCGGAGATCTTTGAGCAGGGAGAAAAGTGTTTTGTCGGTCGTACTGGTGCGTGCACCGCCTCCAGCCATCATTTCATCATCTTCCCCTTCTTCGGGGTCGGTATCTTTAGCCACCATAACGGCATAGGACTTTTTCAGGAATTTTTGACCTTCATGGGTAATCTTTAGTATCCCATAATTTTCAATATCCTTGACAACAAGACGTTCAATAAGCATTTGCCGCAAAACACCATCCCAGAAACGTTCGCTGTCCTCCATGCCTTTACCGAATATCTCCAGTTCGTTGTGCTTGTAAGATTTGATGTTGGAAGTAACTTTTCCGATAAGAATGTTTACAATATGTTTGGCTTTGCAGAGTTGCTTGGTTGCCAAAACGGCTTCGAGTGCAATGTCAACATATTCGCGGCCGTCAATTTTCGTCTTGGGATGCAGGCAGTTGTCGCAATTGCCGCAATTATCTTCCGAATATACTTCACCGAAATAATGAAGCAATTGCTTGCGGCGGCACATCGAGGATTCAGCAAACGAAACCACCTCCATCAACAGTTGGTTGGCTATTTCCTGTTCGGCTACGCCTTTATTCTTGCTGAATTTTTCGAGTTTCTCTATATCATCATAACTGTAAAAAGCCAGGCAAATCCCTTCCCCGTCGTCGCGACCTGAACGCCCGGTTTCCTGGTAGTATCCCTCCAGGCTTTTAGGCATGTCGTAATGGATTACAAAACGCACGTCAGGTTTATCGATACCCATGCCGAAAGCAATGGTGGCAACGATCACGTCCGATTGCTCCATCAGGAATTTATCCTGGTTCTCCACACGTATTGCCGAATCAAGTCCCGCATGATAAGGAAGAGCTTTAATGCCGTTTACCACCAGGGTTTCCGAAAGTTCTTCAACCTGTCTGCGGCTCAGGCAATAGATAATCCCCGATTTACCGGTATGCATTTTGATAAAACGGATCACATCCTTATTCACATCCTCATTTTTCTGTTTTACCTCATAATAAAGGTTAGCACGGTTGAATGAGGATTTATAGAGGGCAGCCTCCTGCATCCCGAGGCTTTTCAGGATGTCCTGTTGAACTTTGGGCGTTGCTGTGGCAGTGAGGGCCAACACGGGAACATCCTGCCCGATGGCATCAATTATAGGACGGAGGCGACGGTATTCAGGCCTGAAATCGTGCCCCCATTCCGAAATACAATGCGCTTCATCGATGGCATAAAATGATATCTGTATATCCCTGAAAAAAGCAATGTTTTCTTCCTTTGTCAGGGATTCAGGGGCAACATAAAGTAATTTTGTCTTTCCGGCTGTCAGATCACTCTTCACCTGGGTGATCTCGTTTTTAGAAAGGGACGAGTTTAATACATGTGCAATCCCCTGATCGGCACCAAATTGACGCATGGCATCCACCTGGTTCTTCATCAGGGATATGAGCGGGGAAATGACGATCGCGGTACCCGGAAGAATCATTGCCGGCAACTGGTAACACATTGACTTGCCACCACCGGTAGGCATAATTACGAAGGTATCATTGCCCGCAAGCAGGTT
>JBAXXB010000351.1:0-4412 GCA_037128115.1 Bacteroidota bacterium | reverse complement strand
CGGATAAGGGAAACAATGGCGGTAAGTTCGTTTCGTGCCGAGCCGTTGCATTGCTCCAGGGCTTCGTAGGCACGCCAGATTTGCATAGGTGCAAGAGTGGGTTTATCGTTTTGCAGTTTTTCCAGCACTTCCTTAATCATGGTGTAGGTGAGTTCGCGCCTGCGGAAAGGCTGGTTGTAAAAGATCTGCAAAGCCATCAGTTCATCCTTGTGCTGCTGCATCCATTCGGCAAAATCTTTTACCAGTTGGGTAGCTTTGTCTTTGTTGTCTTTGTCCCAGCCAACATTCAATACTTCATCAGGATTGGCATGATCAATGCGCTGTTCGTGTGCCTTGCGTACATTTTCGATATATTCGTTCAGTTCGCCGGTAAACACTTTGGCAGCGACATCCAGGATTGCGGAATGTTGATTTTGGATTTCGGATTGGATAGCGTCGGGGGATTCACCGCGCATTTCATTTTCAATGCTTGCCGTTAAGTCTTCAATTACATCGGGATTATATGCATTCAGGAGGTCTTTCACTACCTGCGAAACGGTTTTACCGTTGGTTTTATCGGCAAAATGTTTTTTCTCCTTTTCGGAAATCTGTTTATCGAGGCGGGTTAATCGGTTGGCAATGGTGGTAAACAATTCCTCGTCGCGGGCGCCTACGGCAATGGCCTGCAATAAATCTTTCAAAGGCACGCCGGGCTTTTTCTCCAGGGGACGGCTGTCGGTTTTCAGGCTTTGGGTTACGCCAATGGCATCCACAATTACAAAATGGTCTTTCGTATATTTTGCCGAAGGACTTACCTTTTGCAGGGTATCCAGGTCGATGGTGCGGGTTCCGCGGCCTTTCATCTGCTCAAAATAATTCCGGCTTTTTACATCCCGCATAAAAAGCAGGCATTCCAGCGGTTTTACATCGGTGCCGGTGGCAATCATATCCACCGTAACCGCTATACGCGGATAATAACTGTTGCGAAACAGCGAAAGCGTATTCTTAGGGTCTTCGCCTTTTTCAATTACATTTTCATCGGCATCCTTGCGGTCTTTCTCCGAATTGTAGGTTATCTTTTTGCAGAAACGGTTTTCTTCGGCAAATTCTTCGCGTACAATCTTGATAATATCGTCGGCATGGCTGTCGGTTTTGGCGAAGATGAGGGTTTTGGGAACTTCAAAATTGCCGTTTTCGTCAATACGGTCCGGAAATATCTCCGGCAGGTGTTCGCGGAAAGTCCGGATAATGGTTCTGATCTGGTTGGGATTCACCACATCTTTATCCAGTTGCTTGGAAGAATAATTTTCATCTTCATCCTGCAATTCCATGCGTTTTTTACGGCTCAGGCGTTCGCGGTGCTCAATGTATTCGCCTTTCCAGAGGGTTGCGCCTTGCTTGGTTACTTTGGTATCGATGGTAAACACATTGTAACCCACGTTTACACCATCGGCAACTGCCATTTCGTGCGAATATTCGCTAACCAGGTTCTGGTCGAAATAACCGATGGTACGTTTGTCGGGAGTAGCGGTTAAGCCAATTTCAAGGGCATCGTAATACTCCAGCACCTGTTTCCAAAGGTTGTAAATGCTGCGGTGGCATTCGTCGATAACGATAAAGTCGAAAAACTCAACCGGCATTTTGGGATCGTATTCAACCGGCGGAATTTCTTTTGGCTGGTAAATGCTTTCGTTCGGGTTTACTTCTTCCAGTTGTTCTTCCAGTTCAGTTCCTTTCAGGATGGCATACAAGCGCTGAATGGTGCTGATGCAAACCTGGCTGTCGGTAGCCACATAACTCGATTTTAAGCGCTGAACACTGTAGAGTTCGGTAAACTTGCGGTTGTCGTCGTTCGGCACAAACGACATAAATTCCTGTTCGGCCTGTTCGCCAAGGTTGCGGGTATCAACCAGGAATAAAACACGTTTTGCTTTGGCAAACTTTAGTAAACGATAAACGGCAGTAATGGCGGTAAAAGTCTTTCCTGAACCGGTGGCCATTTGAATCAATGCCCTTGGCCGGTTTTCCTTAAATGAAATTTCCAGTTTATTAATGGCATTTACCTGGCATTCCCGTAATCCCTGGATTTGAAGTGCCGGTAAATCGTGTAACCGTTTCCGGAGTGATTTATCTTTTTTACGCCAGTCCCTCAAAGTTTCAGGCCGGTGAAAACTAAATACATCCCTGGCTCTTGGCTTGGGATCGGTAAAATCAATAAACCTGGTTACTTCGCCGGTGCTTATATACACATAAGGTAAGGGCTCATTATTCAGATGTTTCAGTTTGGCTAATGCATAGCCTTCCGATTGGTCTTCGTGCTCGTTTAATTTATGGCCTTCTTCCTCGCGTTTGGCTTCAATAACGCCGCAAGGTTTGCCATCCACAAACAAAACATAATCGGCAGGTCCGACATCGGTGCGGTATTCTTTTACCGCAATGCCAATTCCTACATGTAAATTCACCTGTTTAATTCCCTGTATAACCCAGCCACAAGCCGTCAACTGCTTGTCGATATGGTCACGTGCGATTTGCTCAGGGGTTTGATTGGGCATAAAAAATAGCGTGCAATAGTAAATTCGGAATAAAGAGTAAAGTTAGATATATTTTTTGAGCGGCAATATTTGAATTTAGTATCAACAAAAACCGAGAAACAGTAGTTTTTGGGAAATAGTGGTAAAATTGTAACAAAATGTACAAAAAGCGCTGTATCCATTGGTGGACGTGGATTGTAGAAGGTTTAAAAGTGTGTAATTGTACATAAAAACATGCGTTTTTACTTATTTATAGCCTATACAACAACTGTTTCCCCAATGAAAATTACATAGTTTTTTCTCGAATCAGGTGTTGAAAAAGAGCTTTTTTGACCATTTTGGAGGTAAGATGGGTTCAAAATGGGTTTTTAGGAACCGGGAAAGGGGTGAAATTTACGGCAGGTTTACACATGATTTACGGATGGGTTACACATGGTTTACAGTAGGATTCCCGAACCGATCAGCCTGATAATCGGAGGGGAAGGTGGCTATTGAAATGGGATTGGAGACAAGGTATAGCTGGTTCCTGAACTGACGGAAATGAAAAAGGGATATGCCGTATTTTTCTTTCTTTTGGGCGGAATTCTCATGAATTCCAATAAAACTGCAAAGAAAGGACAACCAGAGGAAGCAATATGCTGAGCCATACATCTTCCTCTTTTTGTCAATAGACCGTTATCCTTGCTGCTAAAATGACGACTTCTACAACCCACTAATCCGCTTGAACCAGGTTAAATCCATACAAGAATGCTTCGATTTCTAACCACACAGGAGGTTAGTTTTATTTTATTATCACAAATTTATTGCTGGACTGCTTTGATTCAGTTGCAATTGTGATGTTATATATACCTGCCGGAATGGTGTTCAAATTAATTTCTTTCAGGAAGAGATCAGTAAATACTTTTTCTTTCTGGCAATAGATTTTTTGCCCGAACTGATTATAAATACTGGTCGTTATAACCTGTCCAACTTTTGTATTATATTCGATCTTGAAAATCCCGGATGAAGGATTTGGGAAGATTTTTATTGCCGAATTATCAGTTTGATTCTGTGATATAGGATCGGGAATAGAAAATGCATCATCGCCTTTGTATACAATTATGGGCACCTGGATGGATTTGCCACTGAAAGTAATTTGAAGTTCAGTCGAGTCGACCTTTAATCCTTTAATTATGCAAGGGTTTAAAAATGAGGCAATGTTATTATTAGCTATATAGCTCTGTAGTGTAGGCAAATAGGATAAATCCCGCTTAATGCCATCAGAATAGTACCCATAAAGGCTGAATTTGAACTGACCATTTATGGGAGCAAAAATAAGCCCTGGGTAAATACTGAGGCTGTCAAGTGTAGCCAAAGTATTAACTTGAATTCCCAGGGTGTCAAGGTCGACAAAATTGCCGCCATTGTCAATCCCAACAGCAATTATCTTTATTCCGCCAAAAGCTACATTGGGTATTGTATACAAAAAGGAGCCCGAATTGGACATTTGGAAATCAGCGTACAGAGGAATACTATTATTGCCGACACCTACAGTTAATTTTGCGATATTTGAAGAGCCGGTTATATTAATTGATACTACATCACCGGGATGAAAAGTTGTTCCATTTTGCGGACTTGTTATTGTTACATTACCATTAACCACAAGGCTATTATTATCTGTTTCATTCTCTTTGTTTGGATAACTAAGGTTAACTGGATGAAAACCATCCTGGCTAAAATAGGCGGATTTAGGACCTTCACACAAAAGTTGCTTGCACCGCGAAATATTGAATGGGTTATCTGTTGATCCTAAGTGACATTGATTAGAAGTATGGAAATTATTGTTTGAAAAAAAACCCGCATTTTGAGAGGAATTTGCAACTACAAGATCGCTTAATTCATTGAAAAGAGAAAATGTTGAAA
>JBAXXB010000350.1:0-4416 GCA_037128115.1 Bacteroidota bacterium | reverse complement strand
CGTTAAAATAACCGGGGATATAAGCGTGTTACAGGGTATAACGCTTAGCATTGACACCGGCACCTACACTGACTCTCAAGGTTATTACAGGATAAATATTGCCGGCTCCATTCGGGCCATAGGCACCGTAACCGATACCATCGCATTCACGGTATACGACACAAGCGGTTTCTGGGAAAACCAATATGCGGTTGCAGGAGGCTGGGGTGGTTTTAACATTTCTAATAGTACGCTGTCAGCCGATACTTCCGTTTTTGAGTACTGTAAAATTCAATATGGAAAGAAATACGGTTTGGTCAGCGAAGCTATAGCGGGAGGTGCCATAAAGGTAAGCAAATACGGGGCGCTCATTATCCGGAACTCGCGTCTGCTATGCAATATGGTAATTAATCATGAATATATTTCCATGAACGGCCCGGTATCAAGGGGAGGTGCTATATATTGTGACAGTGTAAATTCAGTGTCGGTTGTTCATTCTACCTTTGAAAGGAACCGGTCCTATGATGGGGGCGGTGCAATATATATCGGCAAAAAATGTCACCCCTTTATTTCCGGCAATACCTTTATGTACAATAAGGCCTGGAATTCCAAGCTGGTTTCCGGGGTAATTGTTTCATGGGGATCAGGTGCTGCCATCGAAACCTATGATACCGATGGACTGGGACCTACCATTTCAGGAAATTATTGTTTCAACAATTATACGTTACAAGGGATTATAAATTCAGGTTGCCTGGAAGGGATTATATCAAATAATTTAATTTGCAATAATGTCGGTGTAGGAATTGCAGCTGAATATTATTTTTCGATGGTTCGTATATTCAATAACACCATTGTTAATAATGACTCACACGAAGGAGGAATCTATTTCTATTGTTTTCCAAGGATTTACAACAATATTATCTGGGGTAATATCAGTTACCCGGGTGAAATAACCGATCAGATTCAAAGACTCCAGGGGTATCCCGTCCTTTTTAACAACTGCCTGCAATATGGCAACGGGGGATCGAATTCAATAAATTCATACCCCGAATTCGCGCATCCCTCTGTTGGCTTTGGCATTGGGTACAATGGCGCTGAAGCCGATTGGTCATTAAAGGATAATTCACCTTGCATCAACAGCGGTTCAACTGATACCACAGGCCTGTTTATTCCAGAATATGATATCATTGGAAACCCCAGGATTTATGGTGTGCGTATCGAAATGGGCTGCTACGAAAACCAGTCGGTGCTGACATCTATAGAGGATGAGCCGGTTGTTGAAATTGATCCGAATATATATCCAAACCCGGGGACAAATTATTTGATAATGGAATCCCCAGTAAGTGCGGCAATCTTTGAACTAAGCACTTTAACCGGGCAGGTTATGTTAAGTGTACACCTGGATGCCGGCTCTAACCGCGTTAATACTGCATCTTTGGCACCTGGCATCTATTTTTATAAGATTATAAGCTTAGATAACCAAATGGTCGAAACAGGTAAATGGATAAAAAAATGAAGGTAATAGCATAGGCTTGGATTTGTTACGCATGATTTATCAACCAGAGTTTGATTATCAGACACTTGCTTAAACAATTCAGGATTTTTAATGAAAGTTATAGTATTCAAACAAAAAGACAATTTTAAGATCTGACCCGCTAACAGCGTAAAAACTACTTAATTTTAACCTGTCGTAAGCTAAAGTACAACAATACACGCGTTAGTTGAAAAAAGTAAAATCTTGAATCATGAAGACAAGCTACGTGATTAAACATTTTGCAGGCACCTTCTTCTTCTTTGCCATACTGTTTGTAAGTGCCGGCAGGATCAATTATTGGCAGGGACTGGTTTACGTGTCAATCGGCACCATAATGGCTGTATTGAATTACACGGTTCTGCATATAGATGCGGATTTGCTAGAAGAACGTTCAAAGCCGGGAGAAGATACCAAAACATGGGATAAAGCAATTTTGGGATTATCCTTGCTTGCAACAATTTCAATGTACATAGTTGCCGGACTCGATTCGGGCCGCTATCACTGGTCACCCGGTTTTCATGCAGCCTTTACCTTTTGGGGGCAATTCTGACTGCTTCCGGACAATTAGTATTCCTTATCGCCCAAAAGCAGAATAAATTCTTCTCAAGCACTGTTCGTATTCAGACCGACAGGGAACATATTGTATGCGAAACAGGCTTATATAAAATTGTAAGGCATCCGGCTTACATGGGTGCAATTATACAGACATCAGGATTCCCTTTACTCTTTGGTTCCTTATGGAGCATACTGCCGGTATGTGTATTGATTATTCTGTTTATAACCAGGACAGCCCTCGAGGATAGTACCCTAAGAAACGAATTGAAAGGGTATCCTGAATATTGTGAGAAAACCAGGTATAAAATTATACCTTATGTGTGGTGAAAATTTAAAATTGTGAAAATGTAAGCGTAGATCCGGGCTTACATCATCCGCTCCCGCTTCAGCAAGTAGGGCAGCAGTACCTGTTCAAAACCCTTATTAATATCAGCTTCAATAAAATCGATTTTATACTGGGCGCATTTCAGTTTCAGTTCCTGGTGAAAGTAACCGATGGCTTCGGAATAGGATTTACGCACTTCAGCAGGCTGCAGTTTGATTTCGGCACCACTTTCCATATCTACAAAGCGATAAGGGCGGTTCTCATATTCAAAATCCAGTTCCCGGGCTTTATCCACCACGTGGAAAAGGATCACTTCATGTTTATTGTAACGCAGGTGCTGTAAAGCATCAAAGAGGGCCGCATTGTCGGTACCGGAGTCAAACATATCGCTGAACAGCACTACCAGCGAACGCCTGTGTATGTTTTCGGCAATAAAATGCAGGGATTCAGTAACATTCGAGATGCGGCGTTCTTCCGGCGGAATAGGTGTGAGAAGTTCTTCCAGCTTACCCAGCAGGAATTTGTGGTGCACCGAATTCGATTTAGCCTGGGTATGAAGTTCAAGCTTTTCGCTAAAAATGCTCAGGCCAAGCGCATCGCGCTGCCTGCGCAACAGTTGCATAATACTGGCGGCAGCATATACCGAGAAAGTAACTTTATTCGGGTGATCAATATCCAGGGTTTCACGCAAAGGAAAAAACATGGACGAGGAATTGTCAATAACCACCTGGCAACGCAGGTTGGTTTCTTCCTCGTATCGTTTCACATACATGCGGTCGGTCCGGCCATAAAGTTTCCAGTCGATATGTCGGGTAGGCTCACCGGGATTGTACAGCCTGTGTTCCGAAAATTCTACTGAGAAACCATGAAAAGGGCTTTTATGCAGACCAACAATAAAGCCTTCCACAACCATACGGGCCAGAAACTCGAGGTTGGCATGCTGCGGGATTCGGCTTTGGTCGATCAGGTAGGCCATTGTTAAAGGGATTTGGGGTTAGGGGTTGGGGGTTAAACAGGAAGAGTGCCGGAATCAAGTTACAGGGAAACTCGCCCTAAACCCTAAATCCCGAAACCTTCTATCCTAGTTAAAGGGATTAGGGGTTGGGGATTTAACAGGAAGTAAGCCGGAATAAGGGTCCAGGAAAACCCACCCTAAACCCTAAATCCTAACCACCAAAACCTTCTATCCAAGTTAAAGGGATTGGGAGTTGGGGGTTAACAAAGAAGAGTGCAGGAGTCATGGTTCAGGAAAACTTATCCTAAACCCTGAATCCTGACCCCCAAAGCCTACTATCCAAGAAGTTTCTCCAGCTTTCCTACCAGTACACTTTTAGGAACTGCACCTACCTGTTTATCAACAATTTCGCCATTTTTCATAAAAAGAATAGTGGGGATATTGCGGATACCGAATTTGCCGGTTATAACAGGATTGCTGTCGACGTCGAGTTTCCCAATGACGGCTTTTCCTTCGTATTCTTTAGCCAGCTCTTCAACGATAGGTCCTACCATGCGGCAAGGGCCACACCATTCGGCCCAGAGGTCAATGATTACAGGTTTATCTGATTGTTCAGCCAGTTCTGCGAAATTTGCATCCGTGAATTCAAGTGCCATGATAATGATTATTTTAGGTGTTGGTATTTTGTAAATTAAATAGTCTCTTTGAGTAGAACCAGTTTTGCCGGGGTTTGTTCAGGAACACCGGCTTTATCAAGCGCAAATTTAGGCAAATTTACCAAGTCAATTTTCCATCCTGCAGGATTAATTTCCGGATTTTATCCTGAAATTAATACCCAGTATTCCTTTTAACTGACCGATGGCTTTGCTGCATAAAACTTTATGCTGGGAAGCAACCATACTGACCTTATAATTATTCGTAAAATCAAGCAGTTCGAAATGCACCCTGCAATTGCCTTTATTCGCTTTCAACGCATCAACAATCTGCCGGGTCTGCAAATCATTCAGGTTGTCAACCGAAACCCGAATAGTCAAAGCCCTGGCCATTTCATCCATTGCATCGCTTAAC
>JBAXXB010000349.1:0-4429 GCA_037128115.1 Bacteroidota bacterium | reverse complement strand
CTTTAAAAATCACTACCCAAATATACGATATTTTACTTGTAGAAGCAATACACCCCTGGTAGTCAGATGCTTTTTTGAGGTTTTGTTTTATTAAACTCTCTTATGACTTAGGTCGAGAATAAGTTCAAGCTTAAGTTTTCCCCATTCAAATTCAACCTTATCCCTTTTTCTCAAGTCCGCTTTTTCTGATTACCACTTTACCACTCAGACACTAAGAGCACTAAGCGGCACTAAGCAGGATTGATTTAATAATATCTTTGTGACTCTGTACTTTCCTAGTGCAGCCCAATATTACATTAGCCCAATATTACATTAGCACATTTCAACCTCAACCTCAACCTCCTTCCTCAGGCTTCCAATATTCATTTTTCGATTTTCATTCTTCATTTCCTTCCTGATTGCCTATCTTTGTTATACAGCCAACCTTATATACAAATCCCCTACTAAAACTGCTTAATTTGTACAAAGTATTAGTTGTATCCGACGGCACTGGCCGCACCGCCCGGCAGACACTGAATGCTGCCCTTACCCAGTTCCCGGGTACCGATATTGAAGTGATGGTATTTCCTGACGTACGCTCGCAGCGGAAAGTCAAAGAAATTGTTACCGAAGCAAGGCAATCGGGTGCACTCATCGTTCATACCCTGGTCACCGACTCGCTGCGCGAACTCATGATACGCGAAAGCCACGGCAGCAACGTGGAAAGCATCGATCTTATGGGCACCCTGCTCACCCGGCTTGCTGGCCGGTTTATCCATGAGCCGACACAGCAGCCGTGTCTGTATAATAAGCTTAACAAAGATTATTTCCAGCGCATCGATGCCATGCAGTTTGCATTTAACCACGACGATGGCCAGCGTACCGAAAGCCTGGCTGAGGCTGATGTAATACTGCTAGGGGTGTCGCGCACCTTTAAAACTCCGCTGAGCATCTACCTGGCCTATAAAGGATGGTTTGCCGGCAATGTTCCTATTATCATGGGTTTAAAGCCTCCTGAAATTTTAAACCAACTGGATGCTTCCAGGGTCTTCTGCCTTACCACCAATGCCACCCGCCTCAGCGAACTGCGCAAAACGCGGAATATACGCCTGGGCGGGGGTGCAGGCAACTATTCGGAACCCGCATACGTTATGCAGGAAATCAATTATGCCAACCGATTCTACCAGTTGCATCCTGAATGGACACTGGTACAGGTAACGGCCAAATCGGTCGAAGAAATAGCTTCGGAAATACTGGCCATTATGGCCGGTCGGGATAAACAGAAAGAGCGAAAATAGTCCTGAATTAATGAAAATGCATTAGAGGAGTAATAATAGGTACTGTACAAGAAGCCCTGCCTTACTCCACTTTCACCATCTTGTAATCCTCCAGTTTTACAATAGTAATATTTTGATTCTGAAGGCCATCGCCACCGCTTGCAGCCGGGAAGTCGAAATGATATTGCAGTCCTTTTCCCTTGTGCTCCGGCAGACAGGTAACATACTGATCCCCATACCACATCATGGAAGTAAGGAAATACCAGCCAATATCGAATCCAAGGAAAGCATGTTTACCCGGCACCGGAACCGCCCCGTATTTGGCGCGGAAACTGGCTGTAAACTGCTGAACGGCTTCACTTTCATAATCTATATAGCCGGAGGTGACCTGGTGGTAATTCAGGTTAACCAGGAATTCTGTTTCCAGTTCCAGCTCGTCCCATCCATCCATTCCAATAAGAAGGATATCATCCGACTTTGCGAGGGGATTCAGCAGGGAGACAAAATTAGGTACAGTGGTTTTGTTATTGGAAAAGAAGATCACTATGTTTTTAACACCCGGTTTCAGCTTCTTGGTCAGCCCGGCTATCTGGTCGACGGAATAATTGGATTCCTGCAGGGAACCTTTGAAGTTGTGTTTCCCAAGTTCATCCCTGATGCCTGATGCAAAATCATCCGTAAGACTCTTGAGTTCCTTATTGTCGTTCCGAACCGCTATTATATTAGCTGACGGGTAGTGATTGGTAATGAATGCAGTTAGTTTATCAGCAATTGCGCTGCCCGATACCTGGGCTTTTACCACGTATGGATTCCCCTCCACTATATTCTCGCGGTGCGACAAGGGATTCACTATCACGCATTCATGCTTCTGGGCATAGCGAGCAGCTATGGCAAAGGAAGACGCATAAACAGGCCCGACCATGAGGTTTATTTTGTCCATTCCCGGTTTTCGGAGCGTCTGCCGTATAATAAGCGTATCCGAAAGTCTTTCGGCATCCATCACGTGTATGCGGGCCTTCAGCCCGAGTTTTTCGAGCGAATCGGCTGCCAGCATAAACCCGGCATAAAACTGGAAATAATTAAAGTTCTCGAAACCGGCTGGGTCTTTGTCGGCCGGGGCTTCGAGCGCCGCACCGGCATCGTCGAGCAGGAAGGGCAGGAGTAAGGCAACCTGGTATGTTTTTTTGATATTGTCAGGGCTGTAACCACGGCCGCTTAAAGCAGGTACTAAAGGGATAATTTCTTTTTCTGCAACGGGGGGAGTATTGTTTTTAACTTCTGCCTTGCCGGCCGCTTTGTGAAGCTGTAGCACCATTCCGGCCTTTAGACCACCGACAAGTTGGGGGTTCAGATCAATCAGGTCATCCACGCTGGTATGATACGTTTTGGCAATGCTATACAAGGTTTCGCCCGTTTTAACCACGATTTCATCCGGGGCAACTTCTGTTTTGCCTGCTTTAGGAACGGGTGTCTCGATGACTGCAGGCTTTTCGGGCAACTTTTTCGCAGGAATCCTGATCTCCGTATCTTCCTTCAGCCCTTCAATGCCGGGATTGGCTTTCAGTATATCATCCACGGTCACATTATACCGTTTGGCTATACCATAGAGGGTTTCCTGCTTTTTAACCATGTAGAGAACATATTCCTGGTTCGAAGCTGGCGCAGGGGAATCCCTGGCAACTGCAGGTTTGGTTTGTTCTTTCTGGTTTCCGGCAGGCTTTTCCTGGTCAATCGCGATAACGGAAGGTTTAGTCTGCGCTTTGTTTCCGGCAGGCGTGCCAGTATCAGGCTTCACGACGGAAGGTTTAGATGTTTCATCCTTGTTTACTGCAGGCTTAATCTGTTCTGTCTTCTTAATATCAGGCGGGGATATGTCTTTCTTCTTTTCCGGCTTTGCAACTTTTGCTGCAGGAACTGCCGAATCCGGTTTCTGGGGGATGCGCAGAACCATATCCGCTTTCAGGCCTTTTGCGGCTGTCGGGTTCTCAGCGTTGATCTCATCTTCAGTAATATTATAAACCCTGGCAATAGCCGCCAGCGTTTCGCCCTGGTTAACAAAATGGATATAATAGGGTTTGTCCTTATAATACTCAACTACCGTAGAACGCTTTATGATAACTTCCTGTGCATGAAGCGAAAAAGCACAGGGGATAAGCAGTAAAAGCAGGGAAAGCAGGCGGATACGCATAGTGATATGGGTTAAATTAGCCATCAAAAGGGTAAATATAGTCAAAATCCGGATTTGTTTTATTGCCCCCGCATAAACCAATGGATATTCACCAGGGGCGCAACATTAGCGGCTTACTCCCATTCGATGGTTGCGGGTGGTTTTGAACTGATATCATACACCACCCGGTTGATGCCTTTTACTTTGTTGATGATCTCACTCGAAATGGCTGACAGGAATTCATAGGGAAGGTATGCCCAATCTGCGGTCATGCCATCGGTAGAAGTCACGGCCCTGAGGGCAACCACATTTTCATAGGTGCGTTCGTCACCCATCACCCCCACCGACTGTACCGGCAGCAACATGGTCCCGGCCTGCCATACTTTGTCGTATAAACCGTTATTTTTCAATCCATTGATAAAAATGGCGTCCGCTTCCTGCAGAATGGATACTTTTTCAGGTGTAACATCACTGAGTATACGTATTCCGAGCCCCGGCCCCGGGAAAGGATGCCTGCCCAGTATAAGGGGATCGATCAGCAGCGTGGACCCCACCCGCCTGACTTCATCTTTAAACAGGCTCTTGAGTGGCTCTACCACTTTAAGTTTCATATAGTCAGGAAGTCCGCCCACATTATGATGGCTCTTGATGGTAGCTGAAGGACCCTTTACCGAGATAGATTCTATGACATCAGGATATATGGTGCCCTGGCCAAGCCATTTCACATCTTCGATACGATGGGCTTCTGCATCAAAAACCTCTATAAAAGTGCGGCCTATGGCTTTGCGTTTGGCTTCCGGTTCGGTAATCCCTTTCAATGCATCCAGGAAGCGCTTGCCGGCATCCACGCCTTTTACATTCAGGCCCATATGCTGGTAAGAATCGAGTACCGACTGGAATTCATCTTTGCGCAATAAGCCGTTATCCACAAAAATACAATATAACTGAGTCCCTATGGCTTTGTGTAACAAAACTGCAGCAACGGTGCTGTCGACACCATCCGAGA
>JBAXXB010000348.1:0-4447 GCA_037128115.1 Bacteroidota bacterium | reverse complement strand
CTTATTCGACCTGTATCAACCACGGTTTGCATGCTGGTATGGAAAAAGCTCAGCAACAACAGGAAGACGCAGTTAAAGCAGGTTACTGGCATAACTACCGTTACAATCCTATGTTGGAAGCTGAAGGAAAGAATCCTTTCCAATTGGATAGCAAAGAACCTGATTTCTCCTTGTTCCAGGACTTCCTGAAATCGGAAATGCGGTATACTTCGCTTATGAAATCGTTCCCTAACGAAGCGGTGGAATTATTCGAAGCAGCTCAGGAAAACGCTAAAAGGCGTTATAATGGGTACAAACGTTTGGCCGAAATGGATTATAGTAAATAAATCCAACAAATAATTGAATGATTGAGCCGGGTTACTGCAAAGTGACCCGGCTTTTTTACTTTGCAGCAATGAACTTTGAAACCTGATGGAAGTAAAAAGTAAAAAGGCGGTTCCGTGAGGAATCGCCTTTTCTGAATGCAAGCCTTACCGTGGTTACTTTATGTCAAATTCATAAGGTAAAAGTGCCTGAACTCCTTCCATGCGGCTCATGCGGCTCAGGTAATGGAAGTAAGGATAAGCGGTACCCAGTTCCTTTTTTAGGTATACAGAGGTGTTGTCGCCTGTAAAGGCCTCCATGATTTGTTCAAAAGTGTCTTTCTGTTCAGGCAGGTCTATGGTACGATAGTCTTTCAGTTTAGCTAATTTGGCAGCTTCCGTAATGGCATCGGTCAGCCCTCCGAACTCGTCGACCAACCCGATGCGCTTGGCGTCAATTCCGCTCCAAACCCGACCTTGCCCAATACTGTCGACCTGGGCAACCGACATTTTACGTCCTTCGGAAACATGAGTGATAAAAGTACTGTAGATAGTTTCTATATTTTTGGTTATTATTTTCCTCTCTGCATCGCTCATAGGCCGTGTTACCGGGATATAGTCGGCATAGGGATTGGTCTTTACTTCGTCAAATGTAATCCCCAGGTTTTTATTAAACATCTCCTTCATATTGGGAATGATACCAAAAACGCCGATTGATCCGGTTATTGTGTTTGGGTAGGCGAAAATTTTATCGGCCGCACATGAAATATAGTACCCGCCTGAGGCTGCTACATCGCCCATTGATACAACAACCGGTTTTGATTTTTTAGTGAGCAGCATCTCACGCCAGATGATATCCGATGCTAAAGCGCTGCCTCCGGGTGAATTAACCCTTAGTACCACTGCTTTTACATTGTCATCAAGGCGGGCCCTGCGGATGGCTTTCGAGATATTTTCGGACCCGATGGATTCCTCATCACCTTCGCCACTGACAATATTCCCACTTGCGAAAATGACAGCGATTTTATTTTCCGAAAATTTCCTGTCTGGTTCGGGTGCCTTCGCGTACTTGCCAATTTTCATAAATTTAATATCCTTAACAGTCTTTGCGCCGACGCGGTTTTTCAATTCATCGAGTATCTCGTCCTTGTACAGGAGTTTATCCACCATTTTCAATTTTACTGCATCTTCGGGTGTCTGAATTTGGTATGCATCAGCCATGGCATTCAATTCATTAACAGGTATTTTCCGGCTGGCCGAAATTCCTTCCAGTACATGGTTCCACATGCCGGAAATAAATGCAAGGGTTTGTGTTTTACTCGGTTCGCTCATTTTGTCAAGCGTAAAAGGCTCAATGGCACTCTTAAATTTGCCATGGCGGATCACCTGGGCCTCAACATCAATTTTGTCAAGTAATCCCTTAAAGAACATGACCTGCCCGACCATTCCTTTAAATACCATGTCCCCGGCAGGATTGAGGTAAATTTTATCCGATATGGATGCCAGGTAATAGGCTTTTTGGGTGTAAGATTCAGAATAAGATACGATGAACTTGCCTGATTTCCGGAAATCGATGAGTGCATTTCGGATTTCTTCGACTGTGGCTTGCCCGGCAGGGATGTCAGAAAGTTCGAGATAGATCCCTTTGACTTTCGGATCGGATGCCGCTTTTCTCAGGTTGCTGATGATATCATTCAACCCCAATTGCCTGGATGCTTCAGGACTGCTGAAATTCAGATGGGCAAATGGATTTTCCGACGAACGTTCACTGATGGGTTGATCGAGCGTCAGCATCAGTATTGTTTTGTCGGGTACCGCCACAGTTTCCTTTTTGCCGATAGAAACGGCTGAAGCAACAATGCCAATAAAAATTATAAAGATCAGGAACCCTGCCAGCACGAATCCCAGCATAGAGGCGAAGGTGAACTTAAAAAACTGTTTCATATTTATTTGGTTTAGGATTGAATGGATATGACTCTATTATGACTACGAAGTTACAGGAATTGTCAGTATAATTTATCTTTTGGGGTTTATTAAACAAAAGTGGTATTCCGTATTTGCCGGTATCAGGCAACCCAATAAAGAATTTAATATTCAGTTTATCAATTTGTTATGATTTTATCGCAGTATATCTAAACAAGAATCCGGGAAACGGTGTAACCCTTCCAGTAACCGGATAGCAATTACCTATTAATGAAAATGCTAAATGTTAAAAACTTGTACCTGAATTCTGCTAAAGGATATGAACTCAAATTGTACCTTTGAACCGAATAGATTTTAGATGGCCGTAGTTTATTTTTCAATTGGCAGTAACCAGGGCGACAGGTTAAATTGCTTGGTTAAAGCAACGCAACTTATTGATTTGAGAATCGGTAAGGTTTTGTGCTTTTCTGCGGTTTATGAATCGGCCCCCTGGGGATTCCAGGCTGATACGAGCTTTCTTAACCAGGTGCTCCAGGTTGAGACTGAACTGGACCCTCACCTGGTATTGAGTGCGCTGCTCGACATTGAAAAAATACTGGGACGCATAAGAGCAGGGTTGGAATATAGCAGCAGGATTATAGATATTGACATCCTTTTTTATGATGAACTCCATATGGAGGAGGATATTCTCATAATCCCGCACCCGCGTATGCATTTGCGAAGATTTGTGATGGAACCCCTGGCTTCGATTGCACCGGATTTTTTGCACCCGATACTCAAAAAGCCTGTCTCTGAACTGTTAAATATTCTGGAAGATACGGGAGGGATTTCGGTAGCAGTAGAAAAAAATAAATTTAGAGACCTCTTGAATCGTACCAAACAAAGCTGAAGATTACAGATGAATATGCCTTATAATTATATAGCAATCGAGGGTAATATAGGAGCAGGAAAGACAACGCTGGCCACCCGCATGTCGAAGCAATTTAACAGCCGGCTTATCCTGGAGCAGTTTGAGGATAACTCATTCCTGCCAAAGTTTTATGAAGACCAGTCAAGGTATGCTTTCCCGCTCGAACTTTCGTTCCTGGCCGACAGGTTCCAGCAATTAAAGACCCAACTATCAGCCCGGGATTTATTCCATCCCGTTACCATTGCAGATTACTTTATACTCAAATCGCTTATTTTCGCAAAGAAAACGCTTAATGGTGAGGAGTTTACACTTTATACACGACTATTCACTATAATTGAAAATGCGCTGCCAAAGCCTGATTTACTTGTGTACCTTTACCTGGATATCGATCGGCTTCAGTCAAATATCCGGAATCGCGGAAGGGTGTACGAACAGAAGATTGAAGATGATTACCTACAGAAGATACAGGAAGGTTACCTTGATTATATACGGCAGCAACAGGGGCTCAGGGTTTTGCTGATTGATACTAACAATCTGGATTTTGTTGCCCGCCAGGAAGATTACCACAAGCTCACCGGGATTATTATGCAGGATTACCCGGTAGGAATACATCGCATTACACCATAAATAGTAGGCCTTCTGAATGGACCTGGTTCCGGGAATGGGCGATACTTTTAGGGTTATTTTTTCGAGAGTTACAATAATTAACAGAGGATAACAAATGGATATTGTCGGAGTCTTTGCCTTAATTATACTTGCTGGGTTAAGCGTTGCGCTTTTTATATTTGCGTTGCGTGTAACCTACAAAAGCAGGGAACTAAGTAAAAAGAGCAACCGTTGTGCAGAAGAAAACGAACAACTGGTTGAAGAGATTGAACGGGTAAAAGAAGAGCTTCACCTGATCCGACTCAAAGCTGGTGAATCCGACAGGCTTAAATCAGCGTTTTTGTGCAACATGTCGCACGAATTACGAACTCCTTTGCATGCCATCATGGGCTTTGCAGGTTTAATATCCCATCCTGGTATGTCGGATGAAGAGAAGATCTCTTTTGCCAATATTATCAACCGCAACGTAGATTCTTTGCTGGAAATAATCAATGATATTTTTGATATTTCCCAGGTTGAAGCAGGCATAACAAGTATTGAGATGGAGTCAGTAAATATTAATGAACTGCTCAATTCGATTCAGACCAGTATTAACCTTGAAAAAACAAATGCCGAAAAAGAGGAAATTGTGGTCCGTACGAGTACAGCCAGCAAAGATCATGGATTTAGCATACGCACCGATGCTTACAAACTTAAACGGGCATTG
>JBAXXB010000347.1:0-4467 GCA_037128115.1 Bacteroidota bacterium | reverse complement strand
TACGTTGGATGGTAACAATTTCATTACCAGTAAGACTGGCTGGTAAATAATTACGAAATTGAAAAGAAAGACTGCAGAATATTTTTTTACACCTGCCCGAAATAGCCTCTGGCTTATGACGCACTGATAGTGTGTTAACAAAAAGCACACTTTGCACAAATGATGTGTCTTCGAAAAATTCTGTAAAAAAGTGGAACTGGGGCAATAATACTCCATGTTTTTAAGATCCTTTATCATTGTATTATATTTACAATGTTTCATATATTAAAACTTTACCTATATTTGCAGCCGCAGAAAATTTATATGAACATCTAACCATACATTCTGTTTAATGGATGGATTTCTGTATCAGAGTATTACCCGCGAATAATTGAAATATTCCAAATGGAGCGAAAACCAATTAAAAAAGTACTGATAGCCAACCGTGGTGAAATTGCAGTACGAATAATACGTTCATGCCGTGAAATGGGCATACATACCGTTGCTGTTTTCTCGGATGCCGACCGCAGTGCTATGCATGTGCGTTATGCCGGGGAAGCCTACCACATAGGTCCTTCTCCTTCGGCTGAGAGTTACCTGCGAATGGATAAAATCCTTGAAGTGGCTAAAAAATCCGGTGCTGATGCCATACATCCGGGTTATGGTTTCCTCTCGGAGAATGCAGAATTCTCGCGTCGCTGCCAGGAGGAAGGCATAATTTTTATTGGACCTTCACCTGAAGCAATCCTGGGTATGGGCGATAAAATTACTGCCCGCCGCACCATGATCAAAGCAGGAGTGCCGGTTGTGCCTGGCACAACCGATGCCGTGAGCAGCGAGGAAGAAGCTTTGGAAACCATTCGCCAGATAGGGCTGCCAGTGATGATAAAAGCGTCGGCAGGCGGCGGCGGAAAGGGTATGAGGCTCGTAAAAGAAGAATCCCAGATATTAAGTTCCCTTCGCGGAGCACGTTCGGAAGCTAAAACAGCTTTTGGCAATGATGCCGTTTACATCGAAAAATATATCAATTCACCGCACCATATTGAATTTCAGATACTTGCAGACAGCCAAGGCAATACAGTACATCTTTTTGAGCGTGAATGTTCCGTGCAGAGGCGCCACCAAAAAGTTGTGGAAGAAACCCCGTCACCAATCATGACTCCTTCGGTACGTGCCGAAATGGGCGCTCATGCCGTTGCTGCTGCCAAGGCAGCTAATTACGAAGGAGCCGGAACCATTGAGTTTATTGTCGATGATAACCTTAATTATTATTTTCTTGAAATGAACACCCGTCTACAGGTGGAACATCCCATTACCGAACGTGTGGTGGGTGTTGACCTGGTGAAGGAACAGATCAGGATTGCCGAAGGACATCCCTTGCATTTCAAACAGGAGGACCTGCACCAGACCGGTCATGCTATTGAATGCCGCATCTATGCCGAAGATACCGACAATAATTTTATGCCAAACCCCGGCACTATCACCCATATCACCGAACCACTGGGGCTGGGTGTGCGCTGCGACGGCTATGTTTACGAAGGCTATGCCATTCCTATTTTTTACGATCCTATGATCAGCAAACTGATTGTATGGGCTAAAACAAGGGAAGAGGCCATTGAGCGCATGCGCCGTGCCTTGTATGAATATAAGATCAGCGGGGTGAAGACCTCGATAAAGTTCCTTGAACGTATCATGGACGCTCCAGACTTCCGTAAAGGTGGGTATAACACCCATTTTATTGAAGATAATACTAAATTCCTGATGGCTGAAACTGAATGTGCCTATGAGTGTGAAAATCTTGCACTAATAGCTGCCTTTGTTGAATACACAACCCAACTCAGCGAAATAGAGCAAACCATGTCGCCTGCATCATCACGCCACGGAAGCGATTGGAAAGAATTCGGTCGACGGCTGGCTGCCTGGAGACTATAACAATGCGTGCAGGCAAAGGAAACTGAAACCCGGGCAACAAAAAGGATGAAACTTAATTATTGGAAAGCATCCTGACCCTAAAGCCTAACCCCCAACCCCTGCCAATCATCAACTTTAAATTATTACTACATTACGAAGCCAAAAGTTAATCCCATACAATCGAATGGAACTTGAATTAAACCTCGAAGGCCGCAAGGCTATCCTGAAAGAAATCAGCCGCGAAGGAAACCAGTTTTCCATATCCGTGGACGATGAGATATTTAACGTTGACCTTGTTAAGGTAGGGCCTGCTGAATACTCGGTGCTTTACAAAGGCCACTCCTACAATATCGAAGTGGTGCCGGGCCGTGAGCCAAAGCATTATACAGTAAATACCTTCTATTTTACGCATGATATTGAGGTGGTTGACGCCGAAACACGCTACATCCGAAGCCGCGACAATGCCGCTACTGGTCATGCCAGCAATATTATACGTTCGCCTATGCCGGGAAAGATTGTAAAAATCCTGGTTGCCGAAGGAGATACTGTCGAGGTGGGTCAAACCGTGATCATTGTTTCGGCCATGAAAATGGAAAGTGAATTCAAGGCTGCCAAGGCCGGAATAGTATCCGAAATACCTGTTTCCGAAGGCGATACCGTTGATGGGAACCAGGTGCTTCTTGTAATTGAAGAGGTTGAACAGTAAGCTGTTGATAATAACATTTAATAATAGAAATTACTTCAAAATGTCGAGTCAGATAGAAAAATTTAAAAAGCTGGAAGAAAAGAACCGCGTCGCTGAACTGGGTGGCGGACAGGATCGTATAGACCGCCAGCACCAGGCAAACCGGAAAACAGCACGCGAACGGCTAACCGACTTACTTGATCCGGGGACGTTTGTTGAACTCGACAAATTCGTCGTGCATCGCTCACGCGATTTCGGCATGGAGAAAAACCTGATTCCGGGTGACGGCGTTGTAACCGGGTACGGAAAGATCGACGGCCGGCTGATGTATGTATTTGCCCAGGATTTTACCGTTTTCGGGGGTACCATGAGCCGCTCAAATGCTGACAAGATAGTTAAGATCATGGATATGGCGGTAAAAATGGGTGCACCCCTGATCGGCCTGAACGATTCGGGTGGTGCGCGCATACAGGAAGGCGTGGAAAGCCTGGCCGGCTATGCCGATATTTTTTACCGCAATGTGATGAGTTCCGGAGTCATCCCCCAGATATCCGCTATTTTAGGCCCATGCGCCGGCGGTGCAGTGTATTCGCCTGCCATCACCGACTTTATAGTCATGGTGCAGGATTCGAGCTATATGTTTGTTACCGGGCCGGATGTAATTAAGACTGTTACCCACGAAGAGGTGACCAAGGAAGAACTCGGCGGCGCCATGACCCATAACAGCAAAAGCGGCGTAGCGCACTTCACGGCCAACGACGACGAACATGCCATGATGATGATTCGTGAGCTGATGAGTTATCTGCCATCAAATAATATGGAGGATGCGCCTTTCAAACCTACTACCGACGACATCAACCGAAGCGATAAAAAGCTCGACACCCTGATACCCGAAGACCCCAATAGGCCTTACGACATGAAAGAACTGATAAAAGATGTGGTCGACAACCACAACTTTTTCGAAGTTCAGCCCCTGTACGCTCTTAATATTATTGTTGGATTTGCCCGTCTCGGCGGCCGTAGTGTCGGCATTGTGGCAAACCAGCCACAGGCATTGGCCGGAGTACTCGACATAAACTCATCGGTTAAAGCGGCACGCTTTGTTCGCTTTTGTGATGCATTTAACATACCCCTCATTACACTTGTCGACGTCCCGGGCTTCCTTCCTGGCACCAACCAGGAATTTGGAGGAATTATCAAACATGGTGCCAAGTTGTTATATGCTTTCGCTGAAGCTACTGTTCCTAAAATTACTCTGATAACGCGTAAAGCTTATGGCGGAGCGTACGACGTAATGAGCAGCAAGCATATTGGTGCAGATATCAATTTTGCTTATCCTTCGGCCGAAATTGCCGTTATGGGAGCCGATGGAGCCGTAAGTATTATTTTCCGGGATAAATTAAGTGACGAAGCCCGTAAATCGGCCGTTGACGAATACCGTGAAACATTTGCTAATCCTTATAAAGCAGCCGAACAGGGTTATATTGATGAAATCATATACCCGCACCAAACCCGTTTCAAACTGATACAGGCGCTCGAAATGACACAAAACAAAAGAAAGACAAACCCTCCAAAGAAACATGGGAATATTCCATTGTAAATGACTGTTTGATTCTATTCTAAACTCACAAAGGAGGACTTAGCAATAAGCCCTCCTTTTTATTTCAGTCTTTTCAGCCTATCGCCTTTCCAGGCAAAATAAATATGAATGGTAATTTCAAAAATGCTTTTAAAAAGGGGGAAATTCATTTGGGAAAAACCTGACAGAAAAAAAACAGGCTGTCCAGGCAGACAAATTCCGCCTGAACAGCCTGATGCATTTCATCAGTTACGCACCACCATCATACTCTTTGTAACAGAGTACAGGTGTTCAGTTCCCTGTAAGACAAGGC
>JBAXXB010000346.1:0-4491 GCA_037128115.1 Bacteroidota bacterium | reverse complement strand
CGGGACATCCGATGGGATTGTATCCTTCGCACCGGGAGGCACCCAGGGTCGTCGTTACAAACGGGATGATGATACCGAATTATTCGAAACCTGACGACTGGGAACGTTTCAATGCACTGGGGGTAACCCAGTATGGGCAGATGACCGCAGGATCATATATGTATATTGGCCCGCAGGGGATAGTGCATGGAACGACCATAACCGTGCTGAATGCTGGCCGTAAGGTGCAAAAAGCAAACGAAGGCCTGGCAGGCAAGCTTTTTGTGACTTCCGGGCTCGGCGGCATGTCGGGGGCTCAGCCCAAGGCCACGGTAATTGCAGGAGCCATTGGGGTGGTTGCCGAAATCAATCCCAAGGCTGTACATACCCGTTTTACGCAAGGATGGGTAGATGAAGTTTTTGATGACCTTGATAAAATTATTGAACGCATAAAAAAGGCCAAAGCTGCTAAAGAAGCAGTTTCAATTGCCTACCAGGGTAATGTTGTCGACTTATGGGAAAAGCTCGCTGATGCTGATGTGGAAGTGGAAATGGGTTCCGACCAGACTTCTCTGCACAATCCCTGGGCAGGCGGGTATTACCCTGCCGGGCTTACTCTTGAAGAGTCGAAAAACCTGATGGCCTATGAACCCGAAAAATTCAGACAAAAAGTCCGGGAATCCCTTTGCAGGCAAGTGGCAGCCATCAACAGGCTGACAGCCAAAGGTATGTATTTTTTCGATTACGGGAATGCCTTCCTGCTTGAAGCTTCCCGCGCCGGCGCCGATATAATGAAAACGGATGGAACATTCCGTTATCCTTCGTATGTGCAGGATATCATGGGACCCATGTGTTTCGACTATGGGTTCGGTCCTTTCAGGTGGGTTTGTGCCTCGGGAGATCCTGCAGACCTGGATACCACCGACCGTATTGCCATGGAAGTGCTCGAAAACCTGGCCCTGGAATCACCACCCGAAATCATGCAACAGATGCGCGACAACATTCGCTGGATCAGGGAAGCCAAGCAGAACAAACTGGTGGTCGGTTCCCAGGCACGTATACTCTATGCCGATTGCGACGGCCGTACCGGCATTGCACTCGCTTTTAATGAAGCTATCAGGCAAGGCAGGCTCAAAGGTCCTGTAGTACTTGGGCGTGATCATCACGATGTTTCGGGAACAGATTCGCCTTACCGTGAAACATCTAACATATACGACGGATCGAGTTTTACGGCCGACATGGCAGTGCAGAATTTTGTAGGCGACAGTTTCCGCGGCGCCACTTGGATCAGCCTTCACAACGGCGGGGGAGTGGGCTGGGGAGAAGTGATCAACGGGGGATTCGGGATGTTGCTTGACGGCAGTGCCGAATGCGATCGCAGGATCCGTATGATGTTGCACTGGGATGTAAATAACGGAATTTCGCGCCGGAGCTGGGCACGAAACGAAGGCTCAGTGTTCAGTATTAAGAGGGCAATGGAAAAGGAGCCCCTTCTGAAGGTCACTCTACCCCAAATGGTGGATGACGAATTACTCGAAAACCTATTCTAAAAAAAAGGCCCTGGTTTTGCCAGGGCCTTTTTTTTGAAAAATAAGCTAACATTACCTTACAACCGACATGCGCTGGTTGAAGATTTTATTTCCGGTTGTTAAGCGAACATTATATGTTCCAGGGTTCAGTCGGCTGCAATCGAGAGCAATTTCATGCCTGCCGCTGCGATATTCCTGTCCCGGGAGGCTGAGTACAATGGCTCCCTGCATATCGTAAACCATCACACTAACCGATTCGTCGGAGGTATTGGCGAAGGAAAGCACAGTGGCCTGGTTTACAGGGTTTGGATATAGTGCTACTGAGGCCGCATCCTGCTCAGGAAGTCCTACATTACTGGGTGAGTAAAATTGCGAAGTCTGGCCGCTTCCGAATGCTGTACCCGAAGCAATGGTTGTGCTCCCGCTCGATACCTTATAGAAACCGATTCCACTGGAGCAGCAAACACCATTTCCGCCGGAATCATGAATGGTAAATTTATAGCAGGTGGCAAAATCCAGGTTAACATCCGTGGTGTAGGTGTGAACGGATTGGGTGTAGGGACCACCGCTGGACACTACATTGCCCTGCAAGTCTTTGATTTCCCATGTGGTTTCACCAGGGTTATTGTCGGTTTTAACAAGAACAGTGGCCTGTAGGCCTGACATAGGAGCTATGGTGAAATTATAGCTGATGGTGTCGTTTGAGGCATAATCATCGGCCACTCCATTAACAGTGGTACCAAATATTTTTAATGTATTTGTGTTTTGTATGTTGAAACCGACGGTCGGCAAAGTGATCATGGTTTTTTGAAGGAATCCGAGGGAGCCGCTGTAATGGTATACCGATTCGGGTTCATTGTTCACCCTGTATTTTATTTCTGCCGTCGAAATCGGATCCGAACCGTTGTTGCTTAAAGTAAATTGGGGTATGCAGGAAGGCTGGCAATAGGAGGGAAGTACATTTGCTAGTCCTGAAAGTTCCAAATCATTCTGGTATATCCCGGTGATCGGGGTTGAACTTGTGTTGGCAGCCTGGAAAACGGTTTTAGTTTGAATATCCTGTATAAAACCTACCACGTTTAACTCGCTGAGAGTATAAACGTTGGAAAGCTTCCATGCAAATTGTAAAACAAAATAGTCACCTACCTGGAATGAGGATGGCAAAGTAGTGCCGGCTGAAGTAGGCAGCATTTTTTTCATCACATTGTAGAAGTCTTTTTCCCCGTTACTGCCCGGAGCTGAGGCAAAATGAATGTGTTTTTCAACTACCACACATTGGGCATTGAGAACACCCGAAACAGCAGCTGTTGCTTTTCCCAGCATGGTGACATACAGTGTATCGTTACCGGGGCTGAGAGCCTGGTTAATATAGAGTTCGAAAGGAGAAGGAATGGCATACTCAGCATCGATTTTTGACTGGGTTGTATTTGCCGGTGCTCCCGAATAACTGGTTCCGTTAACCGGGCTTCCATCCATTGCAGCATAAGGGACACCGGTTACCCCGTAGTAGCTCACGCGGGTATTGGCATCAGCCGGGTTTTGAGAGTACATGGGATCCGTGCCCGGCCAGCTGGTATGGTATTTTATCGAAGTGCATTTACTGGCATTGGCCGTGAGCAATGCGTCAAATGCCGGATTCTGGGAAGCACAGGGGCTGCAACTGGCATTGGTAAATTCTTCGAACAGCACGAAGCGCTGCGACTGGCTGAACACTGAAACTGTCAGTGCAAGCAATGAACAAAGTATAAAGTAGTTTTTTTTCATTTGCCGGAAAGTTTTGGATTGGACAACAAATATCCGCATAATAATGATTCAAATGAAATTTGGCAGGTCGAAAAATAAATCTTTCTTAAAAATTTACTAAAGCCTGTTTAAGGGATTCATATTGAAATTATCTTTGCCGTGTGATTGCAATTTAATGTTCTGTAAATAAACCCCTGAAGCATGAAAAAACTTTTACTCTTAGGTTTCTCTCTCCTGTTAGTGTCGGCGCTGAGTGCGCACCTTCCAGCCTTGCAGTTCCGGGCAGCAAGTTCTCTGAAATTGGCTACAGATACCCTGGAACTCCTGGATGTTGATGGAAATAAAATCAATAACGGCACTATTACGGTTAAAGGAAGTGATCCGAATGTGGATGCCCTGGTTGGGTATATTTGGGTGAAAAACACTACCAATACCGAAATGCCTAATATGTTTGTCCGCCGTGTGATAAACTATGAGGTGCCCAATTCATCAAACTCATTCTGCTTTGGTATTAATTGCTACGGGCCGCTTACCAACGAGTCAGTCATTGCCGATACCGCAAAAGTGGGAATCCTGGATAAATCATTTTCGGCTGATTACTATCCTGCCGGAAATGGTGGCTTGAGTTCCATTACCTATGAATTTTTCGACAACATTACGTTTGGTGTGCCTGTGATAGCAAGGGCTACCATCGAATTTCATATCAGTGCCGCCGGAATTGATGAAAACAAACAGGTTTTCAAAGGGCCTTACCCTAACCCAGCTTCACAGTACACCAACTTTGAGTATAACCTGCCTGCCAGTTATACCAATGCTCAATTGATCATCCGTAATATGCTGGGCGTTGAAATAGAAAGCCTTAACATCGAGAACCGTTCGGGTAAAAAATCAATCGATGTTAGCAGTTATGCATCCGGGATATATTTCTATTCTTTTATTGTCGACGGCAAGGTGGTGCAATCTAGGAAGTTAATAGTAAAGCATTAACAGTCAAACCATAAAAAATACTTTTAAGCGGTGAGGCCTGGGCAGCACCGCTTTTTTTATGTTAAACTTGTTCGTCCTCCGGCACTTTCAGAAAGGAGAAGTAAGAGTGCACTATGAATCGCTTTGAAAGGAGAACCGGTAATTGCAGGGCTGCTTTTATATCATTCACCAGCATAAAAAAAGGCAGGTCTTTTTAGCCGTATCCACCCTACGAACCCCATATTTCATAGCTGAGCCGGCCGGTCTACCTTTG
>JBAXXB010000345.1:0-4573 GCA_037128115.1 Bacteroidota bacterium | reverse complement strand
GCCTGCTTTGGGATTGAAGAAATTAAAGGTATGACTCTGGGTTATATCGCGCCTATCGTTGTCTGTTCCGTCAATCGTGTATGAGATCCTGCGGAATTGCAAATCCAGCCATATGCTTAAATCTTCATTTACTGAATATTCTGTTTTAGTAAAAAGGTTAATATCCTTTTTTACTGCTTTGCTCCTGTACCATTCGTGATTTATTTCGCTGTTACCAGCAAACTGGGACCAGGTGACCCGGCCGAAATGATTCCCGATATAGTTATTCCATGAGCCGCCCAAGGAAGTTTGCAAATGGCTTACGTGGTAATTTAACGACCAGGTCATACCTGTAAAGGTATTTGCCAGGTGTTTCTGCCGGATCAGGTCCGAGACGCTGATTGTACTGTCAGGGGTTCGGATGGTATCCGCACCTGCAAGGTAATAAGGCGAATTTGTTCTCACCGGCTCAATCCCGTAATCGGCAAGATTTGCGCTTTCAACATACTCTTCATAGTAACCTGCACCCCTGGTATGATGGACTGCCGCATTTACGTATAGTTTCCTGCTGAATTCATGGGTGTATAAAACCTGGTAATGGGTCTGGGTATAATTATCTGTCTGATTGTCATAATACCTTAGTTTTCCGGAGTTATCAATATATTCACCCATTCCGTTGTAGGTCCTGTCCGAATCGAGCATGCCCGATGGCACACCTCCCCATGCCTGGTACGTTTTTTCCCTTCCAGAAAAAATATTTAAACGAAAATTATCCTTTGCTGAAGTATAAGCGCCTGAAATGTAATAGGATATGAGATTGGATGAAGCCCTGGCTATATACCCGTCGGAGGATAATTTCGAAATCCGAGCATCCATAGTGAAATGCTTGTCAAAAGTACCGGTACCGAAAGCCAGTGTGTTTTTCAGCGTATTGAATGACCCAAAAGCACTGCTGAGCTCCGCATAAGGTTCGCTCTTGAGGTGGGCTGACTGCAGGTTAATACTGGCCCCGAAGGCAGAAGCGCCGTTGGTCGATGTGCCGACCCCGCGTTGGATCTGTATATTGTCAGTTGAGGTTGCAAAATCGGGAAGGTCAACCCAATATACCGCATGCGATTCAGGATCGTTCAATGGAATCCCGTTAATGGTCACGTTAATTCGTGTCATATCTGTCCCTCGAATCCTTAGCGCGGTGTAGCCCATTCCATTTCCGGCGTCGGAAGTTGCAACGGCCGAAATGCTGTTACCAAGTAGAACGGGTAGATCCTGGCCGAAATTGGAGGCAGAAAGTTCTTTTTTGTCAATATTTTCAAATGCAACCGGTGTGTTACTCCCGGCACGCGTAGCATGAACAATCAACTCATCTTCCAGGATACTGGATGGCAACAACCTGATTGTCAAATCGGTGTTCCTGCTCAAATCAACAGTAGCCGTATCATTGTCATACCCCAGGTAACTAGTAATTATTGAATAGGACGAAGCATGCAGGTTATGGAAAATAAAAGTCCCTTTATTGCTGCTAACCACAGTGCGATATGTACCCGATAGCCGGATTTGAGCTCCGGGTAACAATTCATTCGTGCTGCGGTCAATTATTTTTCCCGAAAGGTCAAGTTGCGCCATTCCTAAAAACGGCAGTAATACCAGCAAGGCCGGCACAATAAATTTTTTCATCACTTGTTTTCATTACGTTAAACTTCAAATGGCGAACAGGGTAAATCCATTCATTTAAAGTTTTCCATCCCTTCGCCGGCATTACCCGTATCAGGTTCAATGGGTTTGATCTCAGCCCGGAATATTAAGGCACCCCCTATTCAATTGTTGCCTGCAAAAATAGAGTAATATTTGGGTTCAGGCCTGAAGGATTTGAAAGGAAATACGGGTTGGGTGTTAAAAAAAGCAGAGAAGAGATCTTTATGCAGAATGTTATGTGCTGTAAGTAACTGTTATATTGCTATATGCGTTTTCAGCATCAGGTATTTGGATTTGTAAAATTGTTGTATAAAATTTCTGGTAAGCGGTTTTTTTTCAAGATTTATACCTTTCGGTATAGATTCCTTGCTTAATCTGCGTTACATTTGTTTAAACTTTTCGGGTCTATGAAAATTATCATTATTAACGGTCCTAACCTAAACCTGCTTGGTCTCCGCGAACCGGGAGTATATGGCAAAGAATCCTTTAGCACATATTTCGAAGCGTTAATAGGGAAGTACCCCGGCATAGAACTGGAATATTTCCAATCCAATATTGAAGGTGAAATTATTGATAAATTGCATGAAACCGGGTTCAGTTATACCGGGATTATTCTGAATGCCGGCGGATACACCCATACTTCCATCGCCATTGGCGACGCCGTGAAGGCCATCAAAACGCCTGTGGTCGAAGTCCATATTTCGAATATTCATGCACGCGAAGAATTCAGGAGTATTACCATGATTTCGTCAGGTATGAAAGGGATTATTACAGGCTTTGGATTGGATTCGTACCGTCTTGCGATCGAAAGTTTCCTTGTATAAGGTCAGGTGATGTTTCTGATTGCTCAGGATGAAAGCCGGGAAATTGGTTACTCTGAAAAATCAGCCGGGTTCAACTGGGTAAAAACCGTCTTTTTGTTGACATAATATTCTTTCACCAGGTTTCCTTTGAAAATTCCATGCACCATGCTTTGGGTGAGAAGTTTGCGTTTGCGGCGCAAATCGCAGAAATGCCCGTAGAAATAAAAATGTGCCCTGAGCACAGCATAGAAATCCCTGAAACCGCCATCCAGCAGGAACTTTAAAGCAGCAATCCCATCCAGTGGGAAACGCACGGCAAACACGGGTAGTAGCAGGTGGGAGGGAAGGTTTTTGTAAAGGAGTGAAAGATTATTCCGGAAATTAAGGTAGGTTTTTTGTGCTGATTTCTTAGGTAAGGTTCCGCCTCCCACATGAAAAACGACTGAATCAGGGCAATACATGATTTTATATCCCCCGTTTTTAAGTCTCCAGCAGAAATCGATTTCTTCCATATGGGCAAAGAAATCCTCGTCAAATCCGCCAAACTGTTTGTACACATCCGCCCTGACAAACATGCAAGCCCCTGTGGCCCAGAATATTTCGACAGCATCGTTGTATTGCCCCTTATCTGTTTCTACGTGCTGGAATATACGGCCACGGCAAAAAGGATACCCATATTCGTCGATATACCCCCCCGCGGCACCGGCATATTCGAATTTTTCCTTTTCATAAAATGAACGTAGTTTAGGCTGGCAGGCAGCAATACTACAGTCACTTTCCATCAATTCAATTACCGGCTCTATCCAGTTTGGGGTGACTTCTATATCTGAATTCAGCAGTATGTAATAATCAGCCTCTACTTCGGCCAAAGCCTCGTTGTAACCGCGTGCAAACCCACCGTTGGTCCGGTTGGTGATGATCCTGACCTGGGGAAAATTATCCTGGAGAAATTCGATTGAACTATCTGTGGATGCATTATCGGCAACGATAACTTCAGCGACTCCCAGGCTATTAGCAAGCACCGAAGGAAGGAATTTCCGTAAGAACTCCCTTCCGTTCCAGTTTAAAATTACTACTGCTATGTGTGTCAAGCCGGATAAATGATTGATTGTTAATTGCTGATCTCTGATAAAGCCTGGAATCAAAATACTCCATCAAGCCGGCTAATTTAGGGATAATTTATTTCGATTTCGGTGAATTTCAAATCACACGTTAAAAGCTATGGATAAATTTCCAAAGTATCGACTTCTTTCAAAAGCGGGATTTTATTTCTTGTTATTGAAAAACTCTCCTGTATGCTCCCCAAACTGATCCTCTTCGTAAGGCGATTTATAAAGCTGGTTATCTGTATCCTTAGGGCGCAGGTCATGGGCAGAACGTTTGATGTCGTATTGCCAGTTCACATTCTTGATTTCGCCGGTGACAGTTGAATGCAGAATAACATAGTCGTTTACGGCCAGGTCACGGGTGTAGAATACAAAACGCATATTCGATTGGTTGCCAATCTGGTAATAATGCCATATTTCGTAAGGATAGGAATCCGGGTTCATGGTTTCTTTAATTCGCTCGTTGGGAGGACCGTATTGCAGATATACCCGGCCGCGGTCAGTTTCATATCCCCTTTTATTGGTTGAGCCGAATTCCTGCTGAACACCCAGCACCGTGCTGTGATATTTATTCCAGGCGGCTTCGGGACTCACTTCGTCGCGTTGGCTCCAGAAAGCATAGAAAAATTGTTGCATCGTTAACAAGTCTCCGCTGGCCAGGTTGTAAGTGATAAAGAGTTTTTCGTTTGCGGAAGCTATAGGGAAGCCCATTCTGATAAATTCGCGAAGGGTATCCGGGCTGTTTAATCCCGATACAAAACTGTTGCCGACCTTCACTTTTTCTAATGATAGAATATTGTATTTAATTCCCGGGTTTGACCGTTGTATGAACATACTACGGCTGGTGATTTCGTTGTTTTCCTTGTCCCGCAGCGAAATAACCAGGTTATAGTTGCCGGAAGGAAGTTCGGAAATGTCAAATTCATTGAAAACCACATTCACAGGGCTGGCAGTCTCACGTTTAATCCGGAAGAAGTCGTCGACAGTTTTACC
>JBAXXB010000344.1:0-4597 GCA_037128115.1 Bacteroidota bacterium | reverse complement strand
TATGGCAAAACCATGCCCGTAGCCAGCAACGATAATGCCGAAGGACGTGCCAGGAATCGCAGAACCGAATTTAAAGTGATCAGCAAATAGAGCAGCCGGCTCCGATGTCGGTGATCATTAGCTTCCGGTTGGTTATTTTGCTGTCCAGAAACAGCGCTGAGGTGAAATGATTTTTTCTTCTGTTTTCAGTTTCGCCATGCTTTTGTCAACGATTTTCCTGTCAAGGCCTGTTTTTTCGGCGATCTGGCCTGCACTCATGGGTTTATCGCTCAACTTCAGGGTTTCGATAATTTGATCTTCGGTGTTCATTTTCAAGACTTTAAGAGGAATGAATAGCTTGGGTTTCGAGAAGGTAAATTTAGTAAAGGATTACTGTTTAGCTAAAAATTATGGATCTTTTTTGCAGAGTTTATTTTCAAAATATAATCCGTTGACCAAAGCATTGGATTGATTGTTGTTCCTGTTGCATTGTATTCAGGTATGGCTTAACTTTGCATGTAATGAAACTCATCAATAAGTAATTTTATACGTGTTCATTATGAAAAAAATTGTGATTGCCTTATTTTTTGCCCTGAGTGTTTCAGGAGCATTTGCACAGGTGCTGGCAACGGCGAATTCACCTGAATATAAAAACCTTTTAAAAATGTCAGCTTCCCTCTTCACCAGGAGCACATTCCAGATGGGATACGAAAGGTTTGTTGATCAGAATACCAGTGTGTATGTAACTGCAGGACTTAATTTCAAAGATTCACAATCGGAACAGATGTGGGGTATACGTAATGAAGTTCAGATGAGATTTCATGTCTACACAGTCATTGAGCCCAGGGAAAGTTCTAGGTTGTATTTCGCACCTTACCTGATAAATCAATACCTGGAAACTCAAAATTACAGGTATAACACCAATGGAAACTATTCCTGGCAAACAGATTCGTTCGACGCCATAGGGGGAGGAATGCTTTTCGGCTGGTCCTACTCTTTTGCCAACCGGATAAATTTGGACATTTATACCGGCGGCGGGTTCAGGAAAACGCTTAACTACGAGCCCAATACCAATATCTATGATAACAATGTGTTTGATTACGGGTACAGCGGCATCGTTCCCCGGCTTGGTATTGATATAGGGTTTTGGTTCTAACAACTGCCGAAATTGGATAGCTCCTGTACCGTAAACGGTTCGGGAGTTTTTTTTATAGAGCATGTACAATTTTCTTTTTTTATACCAACTTTTTTCGAAATTTACGTCATCAAAACCAATTGGGTTTCCGCCATTTTATTTATTGCAACACGCACATAAACAAACAAATATAGAAGTTATGGGAAAAACATTTGCTGAAAAAATTCTGGGCGCCGAAGCCGGTGCAATCGTCTTCCGCCGCCCCGACATCATTTTAACACATGATAATACAGCCAGTATCGCCAATACCTTTAAAAAAATGGGTGGCGAAAAAGTGAAAGATGCTGAGCAGTTGCTGATAGTTCTCGATCATAATGCACCTCCCACCAGCGCCGAACTGGCAAACGACTACCAAAAAATCCGTGATATTGCAAGGGAACAGGGCATTACAAAGTTTCATGATGTAGGTAAAGGAATATGTCACCAGATCATGGGTGATTACGCCAGGCCTAACATGATCATTGTCGGGAGCGACAGCCATACTTGTACGGCCGGGGCTTTTAACGCTTTTGCCGCAGGCATCGACCGCACCGAAACTGCAGGGCTCTGGCGTCAGGGCGAAACCTGGTTCCGTGTGCCCGAATCTATCAAAATTACCCTGAACGGCAATTTGCCAAAGGGAGTTTATGGTAAAGATTTATCCATCTGGATCATAGGAATGATAGGCTCCAGCGGTGCCGACTATATGTCGATTGAGTACCATGGCGAAGGCGTGAAGTCGCTTTCGATTTCTGACCGCATGACCATTGCCAACCTGGCTTCGGAAATGGGTGCCAAGAATGCCGTTTTCCCTGCCGACGAGGTGCTGGGTAAACACCTGGGCAAAGCCGTTGAAGGCACATGGGCTGATGCCGATGCCGTGTATGCCAAAGAAATTGTCATCAACCTGGATGAATTATTCCCGGTTGTCGCTGCCCCGCATAATGTTGACAACGTAAAAGCGCTGGCCGAAGTGAGAGGAACCAAAATACAGCAGGCCATGATAGGCACCTGCACCAACGGGCGTATAGAGGATCTTCGTGAAGCAGCCCTCATACTGAAAGGCAAAAAAGTGCCCTTTGGCTTCCAGTTGCTGATCATCCCGGCATCGCAGCAAATCTACCTGCAGGCGATGGAAGAAGGACTGATCAAACTGTTTATGGAATCCGGGGCCAGCGTGCTTGCTCCTTCCTGTGGTCCTTGCCTGGGAACAGGGCAGGGAATCCCGGCCGACAATATGACGATCATTTCGACTGCAAACCGCAATTTTAAAGGGCGTATGGGGAATAAGACTTCACTGATTTACCTGGCTTCGCCTGCAGTGGTAGCTTATTCAGCACTCCAGGGCGAAATTTCCGATCCCAGGGGAACAGAGGCTGACGATAAATATCCTTTCACCATTGCTCAAAGCAAGACTGTCGACATTAGCGCCGACGACGACCGCTATGCAAACGCAACCTGGAATTATGCCGATGTCGACAACCTGAATACCGACCAGATGTTCGCCGGCAACCTGACTTATAATGTAAAAAGCTCGGAAGCCGAAAAAATCATGCCGCATCTTTTCAAGGGTTTCGACGATTGCTTTGCCGAACGGGTGAAAGAAGGAGACATCCTGGTTGCAGGGGCAAACTTCGGATGTGGAAGTTCCAGGGAACATCCCTCGGTAGGACTTGCTTTTGCGGGAATCAAAGCCGTAATATGCAAAAGCGTAAACCGCATCTTCTACCGCTCCTCGGTAAACCAGGGCCTGCCCATCATACTGCTTCCCGAAGCCGTGGATGCTTACAAGCAAGGTGATATCGTTGATATAGACTTTGAAGCAGGTGAGGTAAAAATATCCGGAAAGATTTATGGTTTTTCACCACTTCCAGATAAGCTGGTCGGTATTTTCAAAGCTAAAGGACTGGTTAATTATGTGAAAGCCAGCGCTTAGAAAAACAATTCCCTATTCTGAAAGAAAGCTGTTACTCCATGTGACAGCTTTCTTTTTTTGCCTGATTCGGAAATATTTGCCTAATTTCACACAAAATGAATTTAAATCCATATTGATGAAAATCCGGAAGTACCGCTATTGTATTTTGGCTGTGATCGTGGTGGCTATAATCCTACTGGCAGGCGGGCATCAAATGCCAAAATATGTAAGTCGATTAATTGCAATCGCATTGCTGGCCGTTGTTGATATGCTCTATTGGTTGGCTGTCAAAAAGTTCATTACTGGGCGTTTTAACAATGTATTGATTGCCGCTTACTGGCTTCCATTGATTTTTTTGTTGTTGTTTTTTATAGCTGGCATCCCGGCTCCTAATAATCAATGGCCTGCATTTCCAAGGATCTATTTCCCTGGCATACTTCTTATCCTTCTAATAGGGAAAGGAATATTTTTAACGATTCTCATCGCAGGCGATATCATCCTGATTCCTACTAATCTGATCAGGAAGATCCGGTCGAGGAAGATATTCCGGAACAGGAAATGGTACAGGCCCGGGATTTTTATGAAAATTGGAGCCGCATTAGCTGCATTTGTCATGTTGATGTACGTTGCAGGCATGTTTCTCTGGGTCAGGGATTTCAAACTCAACGTAGTCGAAATACCTGTGAAGAACCTTCCCGTTGAATTTGATGGTTATAAACTAATCCAGATCAGTGATATACACCTGGGCAGTTTCCTCACGGATAAACCTGTTCAAAAAATATGCAGCCTGGTCAATGAGCAGCATCCCGATGTGATTTTATTTACCGGCGACATGGTGAACTTTACCACCAGTGAAGCGTATCCCTTTGAAAATGTGATGAAACAGTTTGCTGCCAAGGATGGGGTTTATGCCATACTGGGAAACCACGATTATGGCGAATACAGCAGTTGGGATTCCCCTGAACTCAAACACCAGAATGACCTGGATTTGTTCGCATTCTATAAACGGATTGGATGGCAACTGCTTCGCAACGAGAATTCTATAATCCGGAGAGATTCGGCTTCCCTGGCAATTATAGGGGTTGAAAACTGGAGCAAGTCAAAACGTTTCGGTAAAAAAGGTGACCTGAAAAGAGCTTTAGCGGGTGCTGAATCTACCCAGTTCAAAATACTGATGTCGCACGATCCATCGCATTGGGATGCTGAGGTTAACAGGCTTTATCCCGAAATTGAGCTAACGTTATCCGGTCATACACATGCTTTCCAGCTCGAGGTCGAAATCTGTAAAATAAACTGGAGTCCTTCAGCCTGGCTTTTCAAAGAATGGGCCGGGTTATACGAAAAGACACAGGCCGGCGGACTGAAACAATACCTTTATGTTAACAGCGGAGCCGGCACCCTCGGGTACCTGGGACGCATAGGCACCCGGCCGGAAATCACACTGCTTGTGTTAAGGAGGGCAGATTGAACCTGGTTTGATTTTATCCTGGATTTGATCCCATGCACGTCAAGCGATTTCACACATCTAC
>JBAXXB010000343.1:0-4623 GCA_037128115.1 Bacteroidota bacterium | reverse complement strand
AAGCAGAGCCCTGGCAGTAAGCATATTATCCGGGTTATCCTCAACAACCAGTATGGAAGGTTTGCCCGTTATGGTTTGCAATTCACGATGGAAAGGAACCTGGTTTTCCACTTTTACCGGAAATACCATTGTCTCTATTGCGCTGAGAAGTTCGCCCCGGTTAACATCTCCTTTCTGGATGAGCTGATGTACATTGTTCCGTTTTAAGAACCTGAGTTCATCTTTGGTGATGTGTTTTGCCGTAAGTATCAGCACGGGTATATGGGCCGTAGGCTCAGCTTCACGCAGGGTCCTGAGTACCTCAAAACCATCGATACCGGGCATCATAAGGTCGAGCACCATGGCATCGGGAATCGTATGATCAATAACGGCAAGGGCCTCACCCCCGTCGTGCGCAACAAGTATACGGCATCCGCAATCCTCCAGTATATCTCTTAATTGTATGATTGCAGGTTCACTGTCATCAACCAGCAAAATGGTTTTCAGCGCGGTATGCGATTCCTGCTTGATTTTCGGTGGAATTAAGGCATGCTGCTGATAATTTCCGGAATGCAATTCCATAATCTGGTTTTCGGCAGCATATTCCGTTGGCAGGCTTATCGTAAATACCGAGCCTGAGCCGGGGGAACTTTTAACTGTCACGTTTCCTCCCAGCAGGTTTGCATATTTTTTTGCAATAGCCAGGCCTAATCCTGTGCCTCCATACCTGCGCGATGTGCTGCCGTCGGCCTGGCGGAATTCGTCGAAAATATGGGGCAGATGGTTCGCCGATATCCCAATCCCCGTGTCAGCCACCGAAACCGATACCGTATCGCCTGTTTTTACCGCCGATACTTCCACCCTGCCTTCATCGGTAAACTTCACCGCATTGCTGATGAGGTTCTGTAAAATATGATGGAATTTATCGAAATCGGTGGTCATAAATACATCGGAACCCGGAGCTGTTTGCCTGAGTTCAATGTTTTTCTGCTGCGCCTGCGGTAGTATAAGGTTTATTACATCGGTAACCAGGCCGTTGACGTTGAACCTTGAAATTTCAATTTCTTCGCGCCCGGATTCTATGCGCGAAATATCCAGTATATCGTTGATCAGCGAAAGCAGGTGCTTGCCGTTACGTTCGATGACTTCCAGGTAACTGTATTCCTCATCGGGTATTTTTGCCGCCAGGCGGCGGTTAAGAACACCCGACAGGGCTATCACCGAATTAAGAGGAGTCCGCAACTCGTGGCTCATATTCGACAAGAAATTGGTTTTAAGCTCACTGGCCTCGCTTAACTGTTTTTTCTGCATTTCCAGTTCCGTGTTTTGTTCGGTCAGTTCGGCCGATTGCATGGCCAGTTCAGTTTTCTGGGATTCCAGTTCGCGGTTCTGGTATTCGAGTTTCATTAATATTTCTTTCACCTTATGGTAGCCGATAATCCCCTCTATACGGGCACAAAGTGTTACTAATATGCTGTCGACAAGTTGTATTGACTGCTTGCTGTATTTACCGATACCAGCCAGTGAAATGATGGCAATAACTTCGTTATCGGCCAGTATAGGAAGGGTAAGGATTTCCTTTGGCAGGAATTTCCCGCTTACACTATTAAAAACGAAGCGGGTATCTCCAGGAATATTTTCCAGGTGCTGCATTTTGCGGGAAGCCAGCACAGAACCAAATTCCCCTTCAAAAGTAACTGCCGAAAACGACTGGCGTGCGCTGTCGTCCAAGCCAAGAGATTCGAAATGCTCGAAGGTTTTTTTGTCGTTGCTCAACAGGTAGATGGCCGCCATTTGTGAACCGGTATGCGCGGCCAGCGCATTCAGCGTGGACTGGAAGAATTTCTTGATATCGTATTCGCTCAGCATCAGGCTGGCAAGGTTTGCCACTTTCCGATCCAGATCTGTTTTCAACTGTATACTTTCAACCATGACATTGAAAGCTCCCGACAAGGTGCCGAACTCATTTTTTGAAATATACGAACTACGGGCATTCATATCTCCCAGCGAAAAGTGCTGCGCCGCCCCGGTAAGTTCGTCCAACGGCCTGCGGATATTGCGCAGGAGCACGTAGTTGATGAGCAGGGTAAGCAACAAAATAGCCAGTACCAGGAGCAAAAGATTCCAATTGAGTGAACGGTTCAAATCCTCCGAAACAGCATAGAGTGTCTCACTTTTTTTCACCGCAAAATCGTCGACAACTTTTATCTTTGCCATCAATGTTTCCTTGCAGGCTCTGAGTTTCCCTGAAGATTGCATGTTCCGGATTGCCTTTTCCAGATCCCCGGCAAGTAACAGTTTGACGTTCTCCTGCCTGTTGGTATTCCATATAACAAAGGCATCGTGGGCCTCATCAATATCCTTTCTTGGGCCTAGATATGAATCGTATAACATATTAAATTGCTGCTGGGCATCGGCGACTGACAATTCCATTAATTCAACGGCCTCCTGTCGGGCATTTTCGTCGAGTGCCAGCATCTGGTCGCGCTCACCTACACGAGCGCTCAGTATATCGGCATTGAGCTGGCCGATTGCTTTCCTGACTTTTAAAGGATGGTCAAAAATGATTTCCGTCTGGTCGCTGATCAGACCTGATTGAACATAGGAAATCACTCCCAACCCGATTACCAGCAGCATCATGGCTCCAAATCCAAGTTTGAGCAGGACTCCGATCTTAAGGTCTTTTATCTTCATGGCGTATCTTGTTGCAGTGTGTAATGGAATTGAATGATGGTTGAGAACGTTTCCTATTTTTTCTGAAATATAGCCGATTGCGGAAATATTTCCTTGTAATCATTGCGCAGCAATATGCTTCTTTCGGCTTCACCGGTAAGCAGGTAAGCTCCTTTTGCCATGCTGTTTTGCATTTTGTCCAGGATTTTTTCCTGGTATTGTGGCTTGTAGTAAAACAGGAGGTTTGCACAACCTACAAGGTCGAAGTCGCCAAAAATACTGCCAGGCGGGCAAGCCAGATGCTCGTTGAACAAATCGAAGACCGAGAAATCAATATTTTTCATCAATTGCCGTTTTACGGCATAGGTTTCTCCTTGTTTGTCGAACCAATGGCTGAGCCGTCTCAGGTTCAGGTTATTTAGTGCCGACTCCGGGTATTCGCCTTTCCGGGCCTGCTTAATCTCCGACTCACTTACATCGGTAGCGAAAATACGATAGCTGTTTTTATCGGAACTCCCGTTTATGAGTTCTTCGAGTTGCATGGCAAGGCTGTATGTCTCCTGCCCGGAGGCACAGGCAGCCGACCAGATGCGGATTTCCCTGCTTTTGTCGCTGGCTTTTTTCAGGAGCAATTCCGGCAGGACTATGGTTTCGAGAACTGCAAAAGTGAGTGGATTGCGGAAAAATTCAGTATAACTGATCTGGAGAGATTCAGCAAAACGCCCGCTTTCCTCTTCGTCCTGCTCCAGCAACGCATAATACGCTTCGGATGAACCACAGGCGGTTTCAGCCATCCGCTTCTGAATGGATTTATTCAGGAAGGAATCGTCGTACTTCGAAACATCCATCGCATACAAACTCCTGAAGATTTCGTTGATGCGCTTGTTTTTTGTGTTCATACAGCCGGTCGTTTTGTACATGGTCCGGAAATACCCAGGTTTATGGGGCTAATAAGGAAACTAAGCGGAACCGGGTCGCCCATGCGCCGGCTTTCGGCTGGTTTACCCCATGAACGTGCAGAATAAGATTTAAAAAACACGGGTGGTTTGATGGGTAATTCCCTGGCAGGTTTCGCTATGTCTGTGATTCCAGCCTCACGCGAACCCAATACCTGGGAGGTTAGAGGAAAATATGCCGAAAAGCCCGGGCCAAAGACTTTGGAAGCACCGGTCAAAAGACGCTGTCCGATGAATCCCGGTAAACATTCACCGGGAAGGGCATGGCAAGGGCAAGTGGTTGCGGCAGCAAACGATTCCTCCGGCTGAAATACAATGCACCCGGCAACAGGTCTTACAAATGCCTGCATATTCCCTGGCCTGCCTGAGGTGGCACACCTTAACAAAACGGATGTCCCAAGTAAGCTCCCTGAGTTGTCAGGCATCAAAGCAGCACTGATCCCTGGTTTTGCTGCCGGGGCCTGTTTACCAACGAAAGTTATCTGGATTAACCTGGATTGTACAGATGATTTTTCATCTACCGCTTCGGCGGGTTTCAGCCAACTGTTGAGCATGTATGAGATCTATTGAGGACATCGTTAGAGATACGAGAATCACATTATAAAGGTACTATAAATTCTATTAGGTAGTATACAGTTTTTGGTTTTTTTTTGTTTCGTTGACTCATTTTCGCCTTTTGGGCAATAAGCTGATTCTGAACGCTACTCTGACCTGGCTTTTGAAAGCAATAGACCGACCGATAAATTGATAAATTTCAGGAAAACATCAATAGCTCAGGGCCGAAACCGAAGTAACAGGAAATCAGCGATGGGCAACTGAATTTGAAGAAAGGAGAGTGCGGGCTGTGGCCCCACACTCCCGTTTAAATTACCCTCCTGCCACTTTATATTACCCTCCTGTAACTTTAATTTACCCTGTGGCATCTTTGATCTCGCCTCCGTCACTTCTTTAAATTACCCTACGTCATCATTAACTTACCCTCCTTACCCTTACCCTTACACTTAGCCTTAACCTT
>JBAXXB010000342.1:0-4639 GCA_037128115.1 Bacteroidota bacterium | reverse complement strand
GCAATTTATCGATAAAAATCTAATGAAGTAAGATGGGGTTGCTGGGGCGGATACCCCCCTCTCATCCCCCTTTTTCAAAGGGGGACGATCACTTTGGTGTTATTTCTGTCTTGTCCTGAAATAGGTTTACAGTTTTAATAACCAAAATGTAAACCAATAAACGGATTAAAGATGAAAAGTGTAAACCATTATCCGGACGATTTCAAGTGTCTTGCGGATAGTAAGAAATTTGAGTCAGCACGTTCTCCCCCTGATTTTTCAGGGGGACACAGTGGGGGTACCCGTATAAATTGACAAATTGCCTGTAAATTACCAGTTTATCGCGAACCCGGTTCGCCTTTTAACCTAACTGCCATTGATATTATCTGCCCTGGACCGGGCTTTACGCCACCCTCCTGCATAAACCGGGGGAAAGACCTCATTCGGCACTTTCCCCCGGCAAACTTGCAGCCCAACTCCTGTTATATGCTCCAGCTTATTTTGCAGCAGGTGCCTGTTTATTGCGTTCCTTAAAACGTTCCTGAAGGTCTTCGGTAACAGTAAGGGCACCAGGGCGACCATCGCGCGACTGAACCTGTACGTTGCGGTACAGGCTTAAGGCTGCCAGGTAGGCTTCCGAACCCGATAGGATTGAAATATCCTCGAGCAGGCGAACCAACTGGTACACGAGTGCCAAAAGGCCGGAACTTATTTTATACCCCTGTACATCAACAGCCATTTCATCGGCATTGATATAGTCGGGTTTAAACTGTGGATGGGATATGGCATACGAAAGAGCCTTCTCAACAAAAGGCAGGTTTCCGTCGGCCATTTTAGGGAGGGTTTTACGGTCAGTATCCGAAAGCACCACGGTATGAGGTTGCAGTATATCCATAATACTTTGAATACACTGCCTAATTATACCCTGATCGGCATCGGATACGCTGAAATTAATCCGGTTATCAGTCATAATCATTTAAATTTATTGGGTGAAACTAAAGTGAAATCTGATTTTCGTTAAACTTGATTTTAAAAGGATATAAGAGGAGTGGAGCTGAATACAAATATAACTTATTTTTTGCAGAATCCGGCACTTACTTTTTCGATAAATTGATATGAATACCTGGAAATAATTCTTTTATGCAAAATACAAATGAAAAGAAGGAGCCGTATACATGGGTGTGTTTACCGGCCTCAGCTATTTAGTCAAAGCGGGAAATCTTATCATTTAGGCTCTGCATTCCTCCCTGCTGTACTACACATAAATATCGTTTCCGGAAGCATTCACTTAATAGTGAATGGAAAGGGGCTAACCCTAAGCGAATTTCGGTGGGCACTGAATTCCCGGCCCCTATTTTCCTGCCAAAAAAACAGAATTTTTTGTGGCTGCATAAGACTTAATTACTAATTTTACGAACTGAAAATCAGTTCTCCGGCAGCCATTTATTCAGTTTAGTTTTCAGAAGTAATTGAATTTAATTCCGGAATCAGAGACTCATATTTTTTATTGTATCGGCATCAAATTGCAGGTGTAAATTATGTGAAACTGATACATAGAGCAGTTAGAGTCAAGGTCCAAAGGATTGAAAATTAGCGAAAAACAACATTGGCTTAATCAAAAACGTTAACAGCAGATCCTGAAGTTTATCCTACCGATTAATTAACCCGTATTGTATGAAGCATAAAATTACACTCGCTTACAAATTGAAAACTGCCAGCTTAAACTTATTTGCCCGGGCCTATACGTTGAAGTCATTTTTGCTTTTTAACTTGTTTTTATTATGCATTTCATGTAATCCCGTTTTTGCTCAAATTGAAGTAAAGGCTTTTGGTAAGGATATTATCTGGAACAAATCGGCACTTTGTGATTACAAAACAACTGATTCAATAATAGGACTTGCTGCTTTTAGTCATTCTGATTCTATAAACGATTATTTTTGTGTTTATCTGAATGCAAAATGTCCTGATTTTGAAAGAAATTATTTTGCGTATTTATGTATTGAAAATGAGTTTGTATTTCCAAATATTAAGGATATTGATAATGATTCCATTATTTGTTTTATTAAAAACGGACATACTCGATCTTCAATTGAATTATTAAATTCTTTAGTAAGTAAAGTGAGATCTTCGGCAGCAGAATATAAAAATTCTGAAATGAGAAAGAAAATCGATCATTTTATTTTTTCCGAGTTAGACGTAACCTCGCAAACAACCCCAATAAAGGCCGCAACCCAAATTGTTGTGCCGTGTTCAAGTGCCGATGTTTCATGTACCGGTAATGCTATTACTTATAATTCTACTGCAAATACTCTCACAACATCATATATTGCACCTCCGCCAGTGTTAGGGTATCCCAATTACGGATGCCTAGGTGCTCAGCCCTGTCCTGCATTTTTTTATATGCAGGTTGCACAAAATGGTGATATTAATATACACATTAAACAAACTTCACAAGGCGATCCTCCTATCGGCCTCGATGTCGATTTTATCTGTTGGGGTCCTTTTAATAGTTTGACTGAAGGATGTGAAAATGGTATGACAGCTGCTAAAAAAGTCGCTTGCAGTTTTTCTGGAAATTTCGAGGAAGATTGCTATATACCGAATGCACAAATTGGGGAGATTTATATACTGTTGATTACAAATTATGCCGGATTAGTAAGTGGAAGCCCACCAAAAGCAGGTACTCCCGGTGTAATTACTTTTTCACAAACATTTGGATCTGGTGTAACCAATTGCAATATAGTAACCTATTGTGGAATAGTGGCAGTTACTACAAATGCGACTTCCTGTTCAGCCGCCACAAATACATATGACCTTTCGGGAAATATTGAATTTACCAATCCTCCTTCAAATGGAACGCTTACGGTTACTGACCTGACAGCAATTCCAAACGTTTCACAGATTATTAATGTAACCGCTGGTTTCACAAGTCCGCAGCCCTATTCTTTAATCGGTATTCATTGCGACGGTTCTGTGCATACTATTAAGGCTGCTTTTTCAGCTATAGCCGATTGCAGTTTAACCGATACCTATAGTGCACCGGTTTCGAATTGTCCGATAGCTACAATTAGCGGGGGCGGTGCTATCTGTAATGATGGAATAAGCACGGTGCCGGTTCATGTAAATATTTCTGGCAACCCTCCGTTCAATTTCACTTATACTGACGGGGTTACACCTACGACAGTAAATTCATATAGTGGACCTTTCCCCTATATTATTAATGCTAATATAGCCACGACGTATAGTTTGACATCAGTTTCGAATTTTGCTTGTGTTGGCCCTGGAAATATATCCGGATCAGCATTAGTTCAGCTGAATCCTTTACCTGTCCCGGTTTTGACCGGCCCATCACCGGTTTGTTTTAATTCGGCAGAAAATGTATATTCCACTACAGCTGGGATGTCGAACTATGTTTGGACCATTGCTGGAGGTACCATAACCTCAGGTGGTATTGCAACAAGCAATACTGCACATGTAACATGGGATGGAGCGGGCCCACATTCTATTAGTGTCAGTTATACTGATATTAATGGTTGTTCTGCGGCAGTTGCTACCTCCTTACCTGTTGTCGTAAATGTTTTACCTATTCCAACAATCGCAGGAGACTCACCTGTTTGTTTCAATTCTTCAGGTAATATTTATACTACCGAAAGTGGCATGTCCAACTATACCTGGAGCATTTCGGGCGGAACTATATATTCGGGAGGAACTGCTGTAAACAATACTTCAACAGTTAAATGGGATGGAACAGGACCTTATTCGATAAGTGTGAATTACAATAATACCGATGGTTGCCTTGCTGCCGTTGCTACCGATTACCCGGTTATTGTCAACCCTTTGCCCGAACCTGCCATCACAGGCCCGGCCGTGGTATGCGCATCCTCAACAGGAAATATTTATTCCACCGAAACAGGTATGAACACCTATACCTGGGATATACCTGCCGGGGGAACCATTACAGCCGGCGGGGGTACTAGTACCGTTACCGTGAGCTGGGACACACCCGGGCCACAAACCATCAGTGTAAACTACACCAACCTGAATACCTGTACCGCTGCAGCAGCCTCCATTTATAATGTGCTGGTCAATCCCCTTCCTGTACCTGTTATTACAGGTAAGACTTCACCCTGTCTCAATACAACCTATACCTATACCACCGACGCCCTGATGACGGGTTATACCTGGGTTGTTTCAGCTGGTGGTAGCCCGCAGGGAGGCGGCACATCAGTAGATAACTCAATTACAGTAAGGTGGGATGCTGTAGGCGCCCAGACTGTAAGTGTAGTTTACACCGATGCCAAAGGCTGCACCGCTGCAGTTCCCACTGTGTATACTATTACCGTAAACCCTTTGCCCGTGCCTGTTATTGCCGGGCCACAGTCGGTTTGCCTCAATACAAGTGGAAGCACTTACACTACCCAGGCAGGCATGTCAGGATATTCCTGGTTGGTGTCGGCCGGTGGTTTCATTACTGCAGGTGGAGGTACTGGGGAAGATTTTATTACAATTAAGTGGATAGGAGTAGGGCCACAGACCGTTTCGGTGAACCACACCGACCTGAAAGAATGTACTGCTGCTTCAGCAACGGTATACCCCGTTCTCGTTCTTCCCTTACCCATTCCTATCATTACCGGGCCTGCCTCACCCTGCGTGACCTCCA
>JBAXXB010000341.1:0-4673 GCA_037128115.1 Bacteroidota bacterium | reverse complement strand
GTTGAGGTTGAGGTTAAGGTTGAGGTTGAGGTTGAGGTTAAGGTTGAGGTTGAGGATAAGGTTATGGTTTATCTGCTTTACCTTATGCTCACCTTTATAAATCTCTTCTACGATCTTCTTTTGAGTCTATTTTGTTCATACTGGGTGAAATTTAAGTCGTAATAAACTCGTCGACAAGGGCTAAAAAAGTCAGAACATCCAAGGGCTTCGTAAGGAAGTTGTTCGCACCGGCTTTCATCAGTTTGCGAAATTGCCCGGGCATGGCATCGGCGCTCACAATAACAACGGGAATGGCTTTTGTCCTCTCATCGGTCTGAAGCCTCAAAAGTACTTCGCTGCCATCTATATCCGGAAGATCGAGATCCAGCAGGATCAAGTCAGGGCAAGTTTCAACAGCCATTTGCACGGCCAGCCCTCCCTGCATGGCAGTTATAAGATGAATACCTGTGCGGTGGGCCAGCAGAATATTTTCGACCAGTTCGATGTTGGATGCATTATCCTCGATATACAATATAGAGCCGGTACTTTCACCCGGCTTTATACCTGCGGTGCCGGGCTGTTTGTTCTCATCAGAAAGCATGTCCCTGGCGGCGGTCAGTTCTTCCGCCAGTTTTTCTTTCTCCTTTTTATAGAATTCAAGTTCTTCTTTTAACAAGATTAATTCGGCAATTCGTTTTGCTTTCTCCTCTTTCTGGAAAGCAAGTTCCTTGTCGGCTATACCCAATTCGGCAGCCCTGCTTGCTTTCTCCCTGCTCTGAAAATCAAGTTCCACGTTCGCGACCTCCAGTTCTGTCTCCCGTTTAGCCTTCTCCTCTCTCTGGAAGGCAAGTTCCTCGTCGGCTATACCCAATTCGGCAGCCCGTTTTGCTTTCTCCTCTTTCTGGAAAGCGAGTTCCTCGTCGGCTATACCTAATTCTGCAGCCCTGTTTGCTTTCTCTTTTTTCTGAAAGAGAAGTTCTTTGTTGGCAATTTCCAGTTCTGCTTCCCGTTTTGTCTTTTCTGCGTTCTGAAAAGCAATTTCTTTGTTTGCAGTAATTAATTCACCTGCTCGTTTTTCTAACTGAGCATTTAGTTCTTCGTTAGATAAGTGGGGATCTGTCAGGGACAGTTCAATCCAGAAAGTGCTTCCTTCGCCGGGTATGCTTTCCACACCGATTTCGCCGTTCATGGCCTCCATCAGTTTTTTAACCACCGCCAGTCCGAGCCCCGTGCCTTCTATCCCGGACTTTTCGGCTCCTATCCTTTCGAAAGGGAGAAAGAGTTTTTGAATGTCGTCGGCACTGATCCCTAAACCCGTATCAATTATTGATATCCGTATCGTCGATAATAAACGCGTGTCGGATTGCCGTAGGGAGGTTTCAATCAGTACCTTGCCACCCTCCCGGTTATATTTAACTGCATTGTTAACCAGGTTAAGCAGCACTTGCCGTATACGCTGCCGGTCGGCCTGTACGAATAGCAGGTTTACCGGCGAATCGGACAATAGGAGCGTCTGGTTACGTTTTTCGGCATTTTGCCTTACTACGTCGAGCACCTCCATGATCACTCCCGAAAGCTGAACCGGTTCCGGTGAAAGTGAAATCCGGCCCGCTTCTATACTCGAAATATCGAGTACTTCGTTGATCAGGTTTAGCAGGTGTTTACCGCTGTTTAAAATATGATTCACTCCCTTTTTATGGGCTGGCATGAGTTCGCCCATATTCATGAGTTGGGCAAATCCCAGGATTGAATTCATAGGCGTACGCAGTTCGTGGCTCATGCGGGAGAGGAATTCGCTCTTGGCCAGGTTAGCCTTCTCAGCTTCGATACGGGCTTTTACCAACTCTTGCTGGGCAAGTTTTCGTTGTGTGATGTCGAGCGCTATGCCACCCAGCAGCGAATCGCGTCCGGGCCGGTCAATGACAAACTTCTGTGTTTCGTATTCGTGCAGTTTCCCGTCGAGCTGGAACATGCTCTCTTCGTATTTCTGGTAGCCGAGATCCATCGAATTCATATCGTCTCTCCAGAGTTTTTGTCCCAATTCATTCGGGAAAACTTCCAGCATGGTTTTACCCTGCCAGGCTGAAGCGCCAAACGCATTATTCATGTAATTGTTTACAAACAAAGTTCTTCCCTGGTTGTCCTTTAAAAAGACTACGGCCGGCAAATAGTCCATAAATAAGGAAAACCTGTTTTCACTCTCCCTGAGCGCATCTTCCGCATGTTTGCGATCGGTAATATCGACCATAACACCCAGCACACAGGCTTCGTTACCAATTATGATATAATCGGCCGAAAACAAACCTATCATGACGGATCCTGATTTTGTCTGTATCCTGGTTTCTATTTCGCGGATGGGGATTTTCTTCAGCATGCTGTCATAAATAGTTTCCCCAACCTCTTTATCGGAAAATAGGTCAAGCTTACCGAATGAAGTCCCTATTATTTCGTCAAGCGAATACCCTAATTTCAGGAGAAAGGTGTCATTCGCGTCAATAATAAGGCCATCAACATGTCGCGTTATAGCCATGAGAGCCATATTGGATTGAAAGGCTTTCGAAAATTTCTCTTCCGAGAGTTGGATTTTAGTGACATCTTTGCTCACTCCGAAAATGGCGGCTTTACCATCCCAGAAGCCGGGCTTTACCTTTGTTTCGACAGGAATGTGCTTTCCTGATTTAGTGATGAGAGGTACCGGGCAAAAATCGGCTGAACCTGCCAGCATTTCGCCTACAATGCGCCCGGCTTCATCCCTGCGTTCGGCAGGGTGCACCATCAGCACCGAATTATTTTCAAGTTCAATCGCGGAGTATCCAAGCCGGTTCAGGACCGAATCGTTGGTATGGATCATGTTCCCCTGCTCATCGAGAACAAAAAGAAAGTCATCGATGGTATTGAAAAAGGTTTCGTAATTAACCCGGGTTTGTTCAAGCGCCAGGTTATTCCGCTGGTTGTTAATCAAACCGGACAGCATATTGCTCCAGACATTTAAATTTTTGATCTCGGACGGATTGTACTCTTTTTCGGTGAATTCCGAATTCAGGCCAACCATGCCGATAAGTTTATTTTCGATTAACAGGGGCAATACTAGTAATGACTTGATTCCCCATGAGTTAAGGACATTCTTTTCGGTCCGCCTGTCATCCGGCAATTGCTGTACCGAGGAGATAACGATGTTTTTCTGCTGATTAAGGTCATGGATCGGGATAGGGAAAAAATCGAGAGGAACCTCGCTGAAATTCCCGTACAAGGGCTGTATGCCCTGGCTGCACCATTCGTGGGTTTGATTCATGGTGCCCATGCCAAGGTTAAATTCGAAGATATAGCACCTGTCGGCGTCGAAGAATTTCCCTATACGGCTTAGTGCCAGGTCAATGGTTTCTGATATTTCAGTACCCTGTATCCCGGTTAGTTGCATCGAAATCCGGAGGAGTTCCTGTTCAAAATCCGTCGTTCGTTTGCGTTCGGTAATATCATGGTAATTAAGCAGAACACCCCTTATGACTTCATCCTTAGTTAAATTGGTGGCAGTGAGTTCTATGGGTTTATAGCTGCCATCTTTACATTTGTACCTGTACTCTACCGTTTTTGCAGCATTGTCGGCCTGCAGCAGATCCATAAACTCTTGCTGCAGCCATTCTATATCATCCGGGTGAACGGTTAGCCAACCGTCGGTGCCTACCAGGTCTTCGGGTTTCCAGCCGAAATATTTTTCAATATTCCTGCTCTTATATAAAATCACACCACGTGCGTCCAAAATTCCGATAACATCCGAAATATTGGAAATCATGGAGTTGTGTTTTATTTCGCTCTTCCGTAATGCATCCTCGCTCAGCTGTTGTTCGGTAAAATCCCAGTTAGTGCCAATGATATTCAGCGGGTTACCAGCCGAATCGTGCTGAACAGTAGCCAGTGCCCTGATATGATGTATACTGCCGTCAGGCCATACTACGCGGAAATCGGTATTGAATTCTTTTCCGCCATGTATGGCTGCCTGTAATTCCCTGTCGCCCCTATCCCTGTCGTCGGGGTGGAGGCCCGCCTGCCAGGCATCGTAAGCCCCGCTGAAATCTTCTTTTTTAGTGCCGTAGAGCGTAAACATCTGCTCATCCCAGCTCAGTATGCCGTTTACCAGGTCAAGGTCCCACACGCCAACACCGCCTGCACGGGTCGCCAGGGCAAGGCGGGTGGATATGAGTTCCAGTCGTTTTTCAGCCTGTTTGCGTTCGCTGACGTCTTCGAAGATGTAGAACCTCCCGTAATATTCATCGTTTGTACCGCGTATCTGTGTCGAAAATCGCTGAATGGTTCTTCCTTCCGTAAAAGCGATCTCGTCTTCAATCACAACACGATTGTGCTCATCCTGCATTGGTTTGCACGATTCGGCGAATGCAGGCACATCGGCCAGCACTGGTAAACAATACGGAATGATATCGTTGTTTCTTAATTCACCTTTCAGCATAGGGTCGAAAAGTTGCTCAATACCCCATATTTCGCAGAAACGCTGGTTGAAGTAAAGGATATCGTCGGTGCGGTTATCCACCACCAGGAAGCCTAAAGGCGAAGAGTTCGACATCAGTTGCATCAGCGACTGGTTCCAGAGGGCAGCTTCCTGTGCCTGCCTGATTTCCGAAATATCGGAAATAAACCCGTGCCATAACACGGAGCCATCGGCTTCACGCTGTGGCATTGCA
>JBAXXB010000340.1:0-4703 GCA_037128115.1 Bacteroidota bacterium | reverse complement strand
TCCCACCTCCTCCATTCCAGGCCGAATTGTTAGTGATTTTACAATTTGTTATTAGACCATTTGAAAAGGTTGGAGGTATATATCCGCCCCCGCCATTGTCTTCACTTTTATAAGAAGAAATTCCCGAGATAAAACCATAGGTCGAGCAACTGGCACGTCCTTCGCGTATGGTAAAACCATCCACAACCGTAGTTTTTGAAGCAACAATCACATGATAGCTGTTGTCGATGGTATTGCCCTGGATTCCTATGTCCCCGCTCAGAACTGTTTCATGGTTCGAAATATCGCGGCCTGTGGTATCGCTGCCAGAGTTGCTGGCAGGGAATCCTCCCATGATCCTCACATCTCTCACAGTAAAAGTGTAGTTCCTGTCGAGCGTTTCCGTAGGTTTATAGGTTCCTTCCGAGACACAAATTTTCACTTGCTGCGAAAGTTGTCCCTGGTTAAGTATAGTGAGTAATGCCTGTAAGTTAATAGCATCCCCCCAGGAATGTCCACCCCCGCTTACCAGAGCATTTGGCCTGACAAAATAAGGACCATAATAGTTGGTAACTGTCAGTTGTAGCGTGTCGGCAAAAGCCGTATTTCCGGAAAGTTTCCCAATTATCAGGCAAGTGCCGGGCGTTAAAGTGTGAATCACACCGTAAATATCAATTGTTGCCACTGCAGAGTTGCTGCTGCTCCATTGAATGTTCTTGTTCGAAGCATTCCAGGGAGTTATCTTGAATGAAGGGGTAATGGTCCAATTCGGGTAGGCAAGTTTTTTGCTATCAAGTATAGAAAAACTACTGACAGGAACATTTTCACTGCAATTTGTAACAAAAGCTGATTTGATTACAACCGGAGCGGATGTACCCGGTATTTTCCATCCCAATTTAATTAAATCTGTATAAGACGTATCGTAATGTAGTATCTCAAAAAAATATTTTTGCCCGGCAGTCAGGAACTGTGCGCTCACATTTTGGTTCCAGTCGGTATGGACAGATGTAATATCACTTTTAAGCTGGGCATTTGCACTTACAGTGTCGGGGCTCAACCAAAACTGGCCAACATTATCACAGGCAAAATAGAAGGTATAGTTTCCGCTCACCGGTGGCATAAGATATCCCCTGATCCTGGAAGAAAAATGGTCTAATGTGGTTGAAAAATCCTGAGTCACCAGCGAATCAAGCGTATTTACCTGGTCCGGGATAGTATCTGTTGTTTTTAACTCATTGAAATTACCATATGCTCTGTTTTTGAAAATTTCCCAGTCTATCTTTGTTACAGTTAAGGCCAGTGTATCGCTCAAGGTAGTATCGGCAATAGATTGAACAACAATCCGGCATTCACCTAGCGACAAAGTACTTATTACACCGCTTGCATTGATTGTAGCAACCGAGGTATTGGAACTTTTCCAGGTCACTTTCTTGTTTTCTGCATTCCAGGGTGAAACTTGATATTGAGGGGTTATGGTCTGGCTTTTTTGTGCATAAATATGATTATCCGCCAGCCGGACCTGTATGGGTGACACACCTGCCTGGTAACCGATTAAATTCGAATACCCGATTATTTCAGGCACCGTGTCTCCTTGTAAAGACCAACCCAATTTGATGATATCCTCACCTATAGAATCATGCTGCAAAATTTCGAAAAAATATTTGTGTTCCGCTATAAGTGTCTGATTCGAAACATTTAGCTTCCAATTTGTCTGAGCGGATGTTATATTGTTCTTTAACTGTGCATTGGCTTCCAGTGAATCAGCACTCAGCCAGAACTGCCCTGCGTCGTCACAGGCAAAATTAAAGGAATATGTTCCGTTTACAGTAGGGACAATATAGCCTCGGATACGTGAACTATAATTATTTAAGGAAGACGAAAAATTCGTAGTAAGCAATGAATGCAGGTTGCTAACTTGTTCAGGAATAGAATCTGTAATTTTTAATACAGGGAAGTTATAACTGCTCCTGTTTTTAAAAACCTCCCACACTACCTCGCTCCGAACAGGTTTAGCCTTTGCCGGCTTTAACCTGCTACCGGTAATTCCCTGAAGATAATTGGTCCCGGGAAGCACCCATCTTAATCCCATATTATTTGGCCCCAGGTAATAGTTTTTTAGTATTTCAAAATAATAAGGCCTGTCCTTTTCAAAGTAAAAACTATCCACAATGGATGTTATACCCGATGGCCAGTTCATATTACTGGTAGTCGTTAATTTCAGTTTTTTATGGTATTCCATCGAATCACTACTCAAATAGAAAGTAGAATTTGGATATGACATCAAATAGAATTTATAGTACCCGGATTGAGGAGGCAAAAGATATCCCCTTATCCGGCAGGCGTACCATTGAGTGGTCTCCAATAAATTCATTGAAATAATCTGATTGGCATTGCTTGTCGGTGCATCCTGCAGGTTAGGAATTGGATTCTGAAAAACCTCCATATTCACATTTTGAGTAAAAGCTGACTTGCATTGAATAAAAAAAACCAATAGTAAAACTTTACTAAAAGCACTTAAAAGTTGACTCGTTTTCATAGATTTCGTATAATAGTCATTAAAATATTTTTTGATGCTTTATTATTTTCTCTAAGTGTCAAAACCTGAAGGATAGTCGTCCTGGAAAAATTCAAAATATTGATTGGTTTATCAGAATGTCGTTCAATTACTTATACAAAAGGGACTCATATTATTTATTTCTGATATCAAAAGTAAAATACAGCTTAATGCATCGGGTAAGAAATCTCCTGATTCAGCACTTCAAAGTTATGTAATTAGTCTCCTTGCAAGTACACGGTTTTTCAATTTATTCTGATTATAAATAGCGGGTTTAAACATACAACCCCGTAATGTTGAAACGATTTGAAATCCACAATAAAGGTGACTACCCGCTTGTTTCATCATAAAAAGAGCATCATTCCCTCAGAACATTTGCATGTTTGGAGCACCAGGCAGCCTCAATTCAATAAAATACCATTAAATCACATTCCCTCCGTATCTTTGCAGCCTTACGTACCCATTATGAAATTTGAACAATACAATTTTGCCGAAGAAATAAAGCGGAGCATAGCCGAATCCGGCTTCCGACGCCCTACTGATATTCAATTCAAGAGCATTGGCCCTATCATGCACGGCGACGATGTGCTTGCTATTGCTCAGACCGGAACAGGAAAAACCGCCGCTTTCGCAATCCCGGTAATCAATATGCTGCACGAAAAGAAGTTTTCGAGCCGCAGCAACGGGGTCCGTTGTATTGTAATGGTCCCGACACGCGAACTGGCCTTACAAATAACAGAGGTATTCCAGGCCATAGGGCAACATACCCGGGTAAAAACCTTCTGCCTGATGGGCGGCGTGGAACAGGATCCGCAAATCGCGCGGCTCGAACAAGGTGTCGACATTGTTGTAGCTACACCCGGCCGTATGTTCGACCTGGTAAGCCAGGGGCATCTTGACCTGGGTAAAATCGAAATCCTCATCCTCGACGAAGCCGACCATATGCTTGACCTGGGCTTTATACACGATATTGAACAACTGGTTAAAAAACTTCCCAGGAACAGGCAAACCTTGTTTTTCTCGGCAACCATTAACCCTTATATAAAAAAAATAGCTTATTCGCTGGTAACTAATCCAATACGTATTCAAATTTCACCCAAAGACCCGGTAGCACGCAATATTGAACATTCGGTGGCTTTTATCGAAATGGACGACAAGCGTTTTTTCCTCGAGCGCATGGTGAACGAAAACCCGGAGAGCAAGATTCTGGTATTTGTCAGGACTAAAGTCCGTGCCGAGCGGGTAAGCCTGGCTATGGATAAGCTGAATATAAAATGTGAAACTATTCATGGTGATAAGGAACAGACGGACAGGCTGTTGGTCATGAAGCGCTTTAAGACAGGCGAATTCAAAATCCTGATAGCCACCGATGTGAGTGCCCGCGGAATAGATATTCCCAGCGTTGACTTTGTTGTGAATTATGACCTGCCCGAAAAACCTGAAAACTATGTTCACCGTGTGGGCCGGACAGGAAGGGCAGACAAAAAAGGGATTGCCGTTTCGTTCTGCAGCAACGATGAGCGGCCATTGCTCGAAGAAATTGAAGAATACATAGGCAAACCCGTGGCAGTTATGAATATCAACCGGCAGGATTATACCGAAACCCTGGCTTTTACGGCCGAAGTTAAATCGGACTGGAAGACCTTGATGCGGGACGCTGAGTTGGAAGAGTTGAACCGGAAGAAAAGGAAGAAGAAATAAGCGGGAATTTTGAGAATTGAGGGAGATAGGCAGCCCACGATAAAAAAAAACAGGACGACAAGGATAAAAGAACCTGAAAGGTAAAGGTTCTACAATCGGTTACTAATCCTATTAAACTTCTCCGTATCACGGAAGCCTTCGTTACGGATAAACTGCCTGAATTGCTTCTTTGTGGGCGAAAAAACATAAGGAACTGTGTCCTGGCTCGTTTCAGTAATAGCCTTAAGCTGATCAATATCTTCCTTTCTGTTGATACTGCTGAGTGTAAGCGTACTGCGTGACAAATCCAGCTTCATAACCTGCCAGTTGGCGGGTTCCTTAAAGATGTTTACAAAATAATACCCTTTGAACTTTTTCAGCACATTCAGTGTATCCATTGCGAACAGGGTGTCCGTTTCGTTAACATGTATCACTATTGAATCCCCCTCAATCCTGACGCATATACCCTTGCTTGTTTTCAGGTCAAACA
>JBAXXB010000339.1:0-4716 GCA_037128115.1 Bacteroidota bacterium | reverse complement strand
AGTGTTTCATTTGTTAAAATTGTCAGAAAATCGAATTTTTAGAACTCACCTTTAATAACTTTTTGTTCAACTAACCGATACAAATGTAAGAAAGGAATCTCCATCACACTGTTAACGAAATAAAAAGAACGTTAAAATATGTTAAGCAGGTATATGACGGATTGTCAGGCGCTATAAATTTGCCGGAAATCACAATCCACGTATTCTTACACCCGATATCATACAAAAGTGGTCGTCAATTCTAAAGAACTTTTAAGATTTCAGAATGAAATTATTTCTTTAAGGCCCCATTTTGTAATTCTCGGCATGTGTTTTGACAAATGAAATGTTGATAGACTGGCTCTTGAATTGAAAAGAGGGGAGTCTTGGTCCTGTAATCTTATAATAATGCAGAAAGTGCAGTTTAATAACAGAATACATTTGCCGGGAGCCAGCTTGAGCCGCGTTTTAATTCTTATCCTACTAAGGTGAAAAAACAATTACTTATTTTATTGATCGTGATAATGTCAGTCGCTATGGCTGTTTTTATTGGTATACAGGTATACTGGATCAAAAATTCGATGCAACTAAGGGAAGCTAATTTCCGGCGCAGTATCGACGATGCCGTAGGAGGCGCCTTGTTAAACCTCGAAACTATTGAATTCTCGAAACGTACAACGACAGGAAGCCTGGACCTTTCTTCAAGGGATACAAATCTATTGCAACCGCAGTCGACCGGAAACCAAAATGTTGTGAGCGAGGGTGCAGAAGGTATTAAAATGGCCAGGCGGCAGGATGCCGAAGCCGGACCCAGTTCTATTCCGGGGAAAACGCCGGTTCCGCTGACCGACTCCGAAAAAAATGTACAGGGTAAAATGCCGGCCAGCATTTCCGAAAACTACTCGGAAGAAACCGCCATCCGGAAGCAAATGATGTTGAATTACGTGATGAACCAGATGCTGGGTGAGGGTGGTGTTAAGGATATTGAACAAAAGATATCCGTCGGACTTATCGACACTTTGCTAAAACAGGAGTTTTCGGCCAGGGGGATAGCCATTGCTTATGAATTCGGTGTGTTCAGCCCCGACCGGAGTAAAATAGTCCTCGAAAAAACGGGGAAATACCATGATGAATTGCTTTTTAAAGGATTTTCTTATCCCCTGTTTTCGGGCAGTGGCATCTCTACCCGCGATTTCCTGCTTATATATTTCCCCGAACAATCAAGGTATAACCTGCAAAGCCTTTGGGTTATGATGCTGGTGTCGTTAATGCTTGTGCTTACTATAATTATGGCATTCAGTTATTCGGTTTTTACCATTATACGCCAGCGCAAGCTTTCGGAACTCAAGAACGACTTTATCAATAACATGACCCATGAGTTCAAGACACCTATTTCAACTATTTCGCTGGCCTGCCAGGCCCTTTCGGATAGTGATATACGCCGCACCAAGGAAATGTATACTGATTACATACAGATCATAGGTGACGAAAACCACCGCCTGGGCGAAATGGCCGAGAAAATCCTGCAGACCGCCATACTCGAAAAGGGAAACCTGCATCTCCGGCCCGAAGCTATTGATATGCATGAACTAATTGCAGATGCAATACATAAAATCGCCATACAGATCGAAATTCGCGACGGGGTTATAACACATGCATTCAAAGCTGAACACCCTGTTATTAAGGCTGATAAGGTCCATTTGGCAAACGTCATTTTTAACCTCCTTGATAACGCCAATAAATATTCACCGCGAAAACCGCAGATCATGGTTTCGACAGCCGATGCCGAAAACGGGATCTACATCAGGGTTCACGATAAAGGCATGGGAATCAGCAAAGCCAACCTGAAAAGGATCTTCGAAAAACTTTACAGGGTTCCTACAGGAGATGTACATAACGTAAAAGGATTCGGGCTCGGGCTCAGCTACGTCAAGTTTATTGTCGAAAAACACGGCGGAACGATTCAGGTGGAAAGTGAACCGGGAAAAGGTAGTATATTTACTATTTTCCTGCCCTACGTGATTCCGGTTCAAAATAAACCGGTGAAAGGCAAGGAGCTATCCCTTGAAAATATATTTAAGAGATTCATTAACAGATAACTAATACGATAATAATTCCAAAAATGGACAACGAAAAAATAAAGATCCTGCTTGCCGAAGACGATCGTAATCTTGGCACTATTCTCCGTACCTACCTCGAAGCAAAGGGTTATGCTCCCAGGCTTTGCGTAAACGGACTCGAAGCCCTTGAAGCTTTCAACAAGGAACCCTTCGACTTTTGCGTTGTTGATGTCATGATGCCCATCAAAGACGGGTTTACGCTGGCAAAGGATATCCGCAAAGTTGATAACCAGATTCCTATACTGTTCCTGACGGCAAAATCGCTCGAAGAAGACAAATTAAAGGGTTTCCAGGCAGGAGGCGACGATTACCTCACCAAGCCATTCAGCATGGAGGAACTTCTTGCCCGTATCGAAGCCATTCTCAGGCGCTCAGCCAAAGCAAATGAAGGCAAAGCCGAAAAGGGAACCTTTACTCTTGGAAATTTTGTATTTGATTATAACCACCAGAACCTCCACCTGAACGGGGTAGATCAGAAACTCACCAGCAAAGAAGCCGAATTGCTGAAAATACTATGCGAACACGTAAACCAGGTGGTCGACAGGAGCTTTGCCCTGAACCGCATCTGGCAAAACGACAGCTATTTCAATGCCCGTAGCATGGACGTTTATATCGCTAAAATCCGCAAGTACCTGAAAGACGATCCTTCGGTGGAACTGATCAACGTACACGGTATCGGGTTCAAAATGGTGACTGAGCAGGTATAGTATTTTACTATCCTTACGTTTAAACCTTTAGGGAAAGTTTCCTGCTGATCACTTTTAGTGCTTCTTTCCTGCTCAGGTTACTGATTTCGTGGCTGTTTACAAACTCAATCACCGCTTCAGGCGAGGCTTTTGAATATTGCCTCAGCGACCACCCTATCGCCTTACGGATAAAGAAATCAGGATGACCGGCCAGACGTTCGCAGAGGTTAAAAAGCAAAGCGCTGTCGAGCGAATCGTTATAACGCAACTGGTGTATCAGGCAGGAGCGTTGCAGCCACAGGTGACCGGATTGCATCCAGCTTTCGATGGATGGCATCCTTGTTTCCGGGTATTTTTTAAATAAAATCCCGGCAATATTCGGAGCTATATAATCTACCGTATCCCACCACGATTTATTCGTTATCATCCATTCGGCCAGGTCTATCAGGTCGGGCTGTGCTTTTTTTGTAAAATACCCGCAAATCTCCATAGCCGTATATTGCCATTCGCGCTGGGGCTGTTCCCAGGCAAAATGAACCAGTTGGTCCAGTTCCCCGTATGCCGGGTACCCGGCTTTAGCAATAAACTCTTTTACTATTTGCCTTCGTAAAGGCGAGGGTAATCCATAATAATCCCATTTATTCAGCATATAGGCCTTTGCCCCTGCTGCAATCCTTGGATCAGCATGTTTTTCAAATTCCCCGCCAAGGTCAGCTACGTATTGTTCGATCATTTTATGCTTTTTAAAGCCGTAATTACACAAGAGAAATATCCGGCAAATCTTTTGTACTGCTGCTTATCAGGCTGATGGTAGATATAGCTTACTTCCCGGCTTTTTGTAAAAATTTCCTGTCCCATACAGCCAGGGTATATTCGCCCTGTTTCAGTGATTCGACGCTGAGTATGCCCGAAGACCAGGATCCCTGTTGTGTAAAAGCAGTTGCCTGCCAGTCATGCCCCGCTCCTGTCCTGTATAGAATTATAAGGGAATCTCCTTCTTTGCTGATCAACGAATTATCAAGCCCGGCCTTCCTGTCGTATATGAATTTCCCACCTGCCTTGAAGCCTTTTGGGAAAATGCCTCCCACTGTCCAGAAACGGGAATCAGAGAGACGCAGCCCTTTCGGAGCATCACCTGCACTGTCGGGTGCAACCCAGTTAAGTATTATCCGTACCAGGGCAGAATCCGAAACTTTATTGACCAGAACTTTGCATAATGAGGACTCATAATTGTACTCCCCTGTATTTTTCAGAATCTTTACCTCATCGGTGGTGGCATCCGAAATCTTTTCATTTATATCGCACATCACGGATACAGGTGCAAATGACAGGTGAAAAGTTTTATGCGCTGCAGGCCCTGAAAACACTATAGTGTCAGTAATCTTTTGCCAGTTTTTGTCCAAGAAGGTAATTTCGAGATGATTGGCGTTTGCATAGTGAGAGCGGCCTTTGAGCCTTTGCCGGATAAATACGGTGACATCGTAGTGTTTCGAAAGCTTTTCGGTAATTACCGAGTCGACCGAAAAGTGTGGAAAACCCGGTTCGAAGACCCATGCATCAAAGAACGGTTTCAAATCTATTCCGCAATAAATACTGAGGAAATCCCGCAGATCAGTGCTGGAAGCGAAATTGTAGGCGTATTTTTGAAGATAGGCTTTAATACCGCCAAAAAACAGGCTGTCGCCCATATACCCGCGAAGCGTGTGGGCAACCTGCCCGCCTTTCTGGTAAACCGTATTTCCGTAAGTGATCGTTTGAGGTATGCCCGAAACAGCGTAGTACTCTCCATCTTCAATATGGGTCATTTCCAGCACATCCTTCAGTTTAGCCCGCATATTCTGTTTATAGGCCTGTTTCCCGTAAATTCCTTCCCGGTAAAGAGATTCACTCCATACGGCCCAGCCTTCGTTAAGCCACATGTCTTCGGCTGA
>JBAXXB010000338.1:0-4753 GCA_037128115.1 Bacteroidota bacterium | reverse complement strand
ATCCTTTTTGCAACCTATGCCGAAAATACACTTGCAGCCACACGGATTGCTCACATTACAGTTACAGCCAATGGTATCAGCCCTGTTACAGTGACACTCACACAGCTGGGTACTGATGCTGTTTTAAGCATTTTGCCTCTTATTCAGAATGTATCGTACCAGGCGGGTATAGCAACTTTTGCAGTTACTTCCAATGTAACCTGGGCCACGGTAAGCGATGCCAGCTGGTGCCAGCCGACTTCAGGCGGAACCGGAAGTGGGGTGATCAATGCCGTATACGGGCAAAATGAGACCATGGTGACCCGCATCGCACACATCACTGTCAGCGCTGCCGCAGTAACCCCGGTTAATATCCAGGTCATCCAACAACCCTCCTATGTTTCGATAAGCGAACCCGACGCTTCTGTTTTACAAGTATTCCCTAATCCGGCACATTACCAGATGCATGTAAAATTTCCTGGAGCCAAGCCAGGAGATAGATATAGCGTTGAGAATATGGCAGGTGAAAAAATACTGGAACACGCCATAACTGATCCGGAGTTCATAATTGAGTTGTCTGGATTTCCGAAAGCCGCCTATGTGCTGAAAATTATGAGTGGTAATAAGGCTATAATCAGAAAGATATTAGTTGATTAGGCAAAAAATTTATAGTAGGTCAACAATCATTTTAAGAAGATTTAAAAGAGCCGCATCCGATTTCTCAGGTGCGGCTCTTTGATTTATCCTATCCAAACACTCACATTGAAGAGTGTGCTCCAGCAGTAGGATAAGAGTTCACTAATTTATTCTGTAATAAATTAATGCTATGATAATCAATGTGTTTACAGCCTAGAAAGTCCCTCTCAATGTCACAAATACATTCCTTCCAGGAGCATTAATTCCGCTGGCAAAGGTACGATACTGGGTATCAAAAATATTATCAAACCCGGTTTGCAGGGTAATATATTTATACACTTTGTACGAGAAATGTAGATTAACAGTAAACCAGGCCGGCATTCCATCAGCTGTTGCATATTCGACATTATCCTCGGCTCCCGCGTCCACGGCATAGTTTTTCAGGCGTTTCCATCCGTTATAGTGCACAAAAAAATCAGAACTGAATTTGTGATTTGTATAGGTCAACCTTGCATGAGCCGAAAAAGGAGCAACATGGTCCAGCGGCGAATCTGAACTGTCGGTCTTGATTCTCCCGTAGGTATAATCAATTCCGGCGTTTAAAAGCAGGTTGTCAGTGAATTGTGATTTAAAGTTAGAGGAAAATCCATAAATAAAGGCTTTGCCCTTATTTTGGTTTGCATACACTTTGCTCATTGTTCCGTCGTACATTATGGAGTCCTTCCCATTGTAAGTAGATTCACCAGCTACGATGGCATCGTATAGGTTGGTGCAAAAAATGGAGTTTTCCCATTGTGTTTTATCATTGAAAATTTTGGTGATACCCAGTTCGTAATTGATGGTTTTCTCGGGTTTCAGATCCACATTCGGAACCCTGATTGTTCCTGGAGCCGGGTCGAATATTTTAGTAACATCATCTGCATTGGGAACGCGAAAGCCTGTTGAAATCAATAAAGAGATCTTCACATCCTCGGAGGGTGAACTGATCAGGCCAATACTTCCTGAGTAAACGGGTGTTTTTTGGTCGATTTTGGTAAAGGGTGGGTTTGCAGGAAACGGATCAGGAGGATTGGTGGTATCAGCCAGTGTACAATGAAGTGTAGAATATCCACTACGGATTCCGTCGGTAAGTGTCAGCTGATCATTGATTTTCCATGTGTCGGAAATATACAGTGCGAAATTATTCATTTTGTTATCGCCATCAGGGAAGCGGGTCGCAAATTTTGCGGTTTCACCTGTAACTATATCCTCTTTGTTTGCCGTAGATTTGAGATTATTCAATTGGATGTCAGCTCCGAAACGGATATCATGCGAATTTACTTCTTTCTGAAAATCAAGATTTGCCCCGATTACATTCACATTTTCAATACGGTTTTTCAACCATTTATCCCCAAAGTTCCTGTTATGCCGGCTTTCTTCGAGTGCCTGGTAGTTCAACCCGAAATGTACTGAAGAGAATACTCCCTCCGGGTTCTTCAGGTTAAAATCATAGGCCGTTAAAAGCCTGGATTGAGGTCCATAGTACCATTCAGCACTCTTAAGCCCGGTACCATTTCCCCCGGGTAAAGTGAGCCGGTCGTAACGTGGAACATCCGACGAATTGGAATACTGAAGGTTCAATCCATGTGTTATATGCGCTCCTTGTTTGAATGAAAACTTCTGCAGCAGATCATATTGCGAAAAGGCAGTCTGCTTTTGCAGGTAGCGGTCGACGTTTTTTACCAGCGAATCTTTCCCGTTTATTCTTTCTGCATAATAAGGCCTTTCGCCATAACTAGCGGTATAAAAAGGATTCTGATTTCGGCCCCCTCTTAAGTCGCCGAAATTTGAAAAGGTGAATGAGGTGAGTGATGCTAACTTTTGTCCTCCGATATTGAAATCCACGTGGGTAGCAGATTCATTGTCAACGCTGCCATAGCGAAACATTGCATTGGCTTTGACATTCAGTTTATCCCCGGTTGCAAAAAGTGGTTTTTTAGTATAAAGGTGAATAACCCCGCCCAAAGCATCGCTTCCATAGGTAGTTGAGGATGGGCCATAAAGAATTTCAACCCTATCCAGGTTATTGTTATCTGTTTTGATAAGATCCTGCATATGCCCCCCGCGGTATATCAGGTTGTTCATCCTCACCCCGTCAATTTCGAGAAGGATACGGTTTCCTTCAAAACCCCTGATATTGGGGCTTCCACCGCCCAGCTGACTTTTCTGTACATGAATACTTCCCGCATTTGCAATAACCTCAGCCGTCGATTGAGCCTGGGTATTGGCAATATCATTCGCATTAAGCACCCGCACCTGTTGGGCGACATTTTTCCTGGATTCTTCAATCTTATTTGCAGAAATAACTACTTCATTAAGGTCGATAGGATCAGTTGCCAGGTAAATTGTATTTTCAGCCTTTGTTAATTCTGACTTTCTGAATTCAAGTTTTGAGAATGAAAGATGTGAAAATGTAATCATATCACTGTCTTTGAATTGCGAAAGATTAGCATTTCCATTGAAATCTGTTGAAACAGAGCTCGTTTTGCCTGCATTGTAAATCAGGCAGTTGCTAAGGGGTTGATTGTCGGATTTGTTGACTACGTGAACCATCTGTGCATACGTAATGCCGGCACATAGTATTAGTATGAAGGTAAGAAGTTTTTTCATGTTTTTGATTTAAATAATTTCGTAATACACCTTCAGTCAAGTGAATGCTGAAAGTGAAAATTTATAATCCCAGGCATCGATTTTAATTAACTGCCGGGATAAGCCTTTATTTAGAAAATCAACAACATGCTTGTGGAGGAGGGAGGTGAATAGTCATAACCGGCCCAGAGTAGCAAATTGGTTCAGGAACCGTCAAATATGGAATAGTACTGTGAGTGAGTGTATCAGTTTGCCTGTCAACGATACAGTTCTTTATTATCTTTTCAATAATCAAACGCGTAGTATTTTTAACGGGAACTGAATGAGCCATTTCGTTGAAAAGTCTTGTCTTAACTACAAGGTTCTCTTCTTTGGTATCATGAACGCAATGGTAAGTGATCCTGTCACCCTTATCAAGTTTACGGACAACATCATAGAGCTGACCATCAACCTGGATTTCATGTTCATTTATAATTTTTAATCGCGTGCTTGAGGTGTTTTTTTCGAAAACAAAGGCTGTTATCCTGCTTTCGGGTATGTTCTGAAGTTCTGCCCATTTTTGATGTTGCACGGCCAGGCGCAGCACCGATAATACCATAAAATAACCTAATGAATTATAAATCAATAATCCACAAAGTATCAGAGCCGGTATCTTATATGGCAATTTCTGCATGCGACAAAAGTAGAGAGTTTTTATTAAACTTACTGCAATAGATTTTGTTTAAATTAAAAGTTCACCGTAATTTCGTCGGTTGTAACATCTAATTATTTAAATAGCTTTAATATGTTGTTTGACCTTGATCTGATCAGGAAGGTATATGCGGAATTGCCCTCCAGGATTGAAAAAGCCCGTAAATCCGTAAACAGGCCGCTCACATTGAGCGAAAAAATTCTTTTTAGCCACCTTTGGGACGAACTGCCCGCCAAACCTTATGGCAGGGGCGAAGACTATGTGAATTTTGGTCCCGACCGGGTAGCCATGCAGGACGCTACGGCGCAAATGGCCTTACTGCAGTTTATGACCGCAGGGCGCAGCCGGACCGCTGTTCCAAGCACGGTTCACTGCGATCACCTAATACTGGCTTCGGCGGGTGCCACTGCTGACTTAGGCAATGCGCTTTCGCAGAATAAAGAGGTTTACGATTTTCTTGAATCCGTTTCAGCCAAATATGGTATAGGATTCTGGCGACCGGGAGCCGGGATTATACACCAGGTAATACTCGAAAATTATGCCTTCCCAGGCGGAATGATGATAGGCACTGATTCGCACACGGTAAATGCCGGCGGATTGGGAATGATTGCGATTGGTGTCGGCGGTGCCGATGCCATGGATGTAATGGCAGGCATGGCCTGGGAACTGAAAATGCCGAAACTTATTGGCGTCAGGCTTAGCGGGAAATTAAACGGCTGGGCTTCAGCCAAAGATATCATATTGAAAGTAGCCGGTATACTTACCGTAAAAGGAGGAACCGGTTGCATAGTGGAATATTTCGGCGATGGTGCCGATTCA
>JBAXXB010000337.1:0-4757 GCA_037128115.1 Bacteroidota bacterium | reverse complement strand
GTTGCAAAACCCGAATACAACTCACCATTGCAAACCACTAAGGTTTGATTGGCTCCGCCCGGGGCAGGATAATCATTGAGTGCTGTCCACTGGTCTGTGGCGGGATTGTATTTCCAGAAAGGCGCAGAACCTGTATACACACTGTATTCGATCATATAAGCTTCGTTGTTGAAAAGTACCGATTTCGCACCCATCTCCGGTAAAGCATAGTTCAGTTTGCTCCAATGCCCAAACCGGCTCACCCCGAACCCGGTAAAGTAATAGTGTTTCTCAATGCCACCCTGGGCGCTCAGTATGTTGAAGTCAATATTCAGACTTTGGGAACAGTATGGATCCGGCGGAACCTTCAGGGTAATTTCACTGTTGGTGAAAGTCAGCAACTCATAGCTGAGATCGTAACTTGCAACCGGAATAAGACGGCCTGCATATTCAGCCCGGAAATTACCCTTTACATGTATGGTATCCCCGTAATGTATCCACCCCGGATCAACCGATGTGATGGCCGGAAGCGCGTTTTCGATTTCGGTTGAATTGGCAAACTCGTGACCGTTAGCCAATACCCGCAGTTTCAGCTTGCCTTTATCCTGTATGTAGGGCATCAGGACCACGATCTCGTTGGTATCGACCGATACGGGTTGAAGTTCGGTGTATTGTATGATCACTTTTACATCCTGTGGCCGTATATCGGCGCTGAGGTTCCGGACCCGTATCCTGACGCTGTCGCTCCAGAGCGCATACGTCCTGCCAAGCGAAACGATCTCCGGCCTAACTGCCACCACCCCGTAAAAGAGTGAAGGTGCACTGTAGAATTTCTTTGATCCCGTTAGTACCCAGGCCCTGACCTGGTATTCAGTGCCCTCGTTCAGTTTAACAACTGCACTCGCCTTCATTTTGCCATAGCGATCCGTAATGGCATTTACACTGAATGCAGTGCGGGCCGGGTTTTCGCTCCACTCAAAGCCGCAATTCTCCGCTTTCGCAGGGTCGAGGCCGGTGAAGGAAGCCGTAAAGGAAACACTTTTCAACGAAACCAATGCTTCGACGCTACCGGAGAAAAAGGGAACAGATGCTGTTTCCAGGGCAGGGGACTTGCGACACCCGCTTAGCAGCAGCAATGCAGTAACAATGGCAAAGAGCGGTATTGTATTTCTCATGGCCTGTTTCCCTTTCCGGCAATATGGTAGGTAAATCCTGCCGTTATACCAAGGAGGCTTTCCGTCCCTGGCATCCCGTCCATTACTTTGCTTATACGGCTGTATCTCAATTCCGAACTGAACCCCAGCCGGTTTTTAAAGCTGTGGTTTAAACCGAATCCGGCGGTTACTCCCGGCTGAAAAACGGAATAGTCGATGTAATTAATACGGACCCCGCTTGCTATGCCTTCGTTTCCGTCGATGATCATCCAGCCCATATTCTTTTTATTCAGGCTGATGTCGAGCTGAAAGCCGGCATTGATAAAAAATTTCGTGTCCCGCATGCCGAACGTATACCGCAACATGGCGGGCAGGCCCAGGACTGAATAATCCTGTATGAGTTGTACATCGGGAGGCGAGGATCCCTGTTTATTATTATTGACAAATTTATTGAACACCACTTCCTGGTGATAAGTGAGCGTCCAGTACTTTAAAAGGGGTATATCCGCCCCAAGGCTGTATGTTATGCTTATAGCATTGAAGCTGCCCCAGGAAGCGGGCAGTCCTTCCGGGAGAACGAGGGGAAGGCGCTGCACAGTGAAGCCGGATTGAAGGCTTATGCCAGGCATAGGCTTATCCATTATTCGCGCATGCTGTCTATCTTTCTTCCTGCCGCTTTCGTCATCCGCCTCCAGGTTGCCTGATTCGAGGCCGGCGGCTTTCATGATAGCTGCTGTACGCTTTATACCCTGCCTGCTATAGCTGTTGTGGATATGAGGAATAATGTCGCTGGAAACGCCGAAATACGCTGCCAGCTGCTGCTTATACTTCCCGCCTTTCTTACGGAGCTCAATCAGTTGGTTGTTGCCCCCGGAAATATAAAAATGTTTGCCGTGCCTCTCCTTTAGGTAATATACCGGCATATCTCCCTGGACTATCGCAAGCAGGAAAAGCTTGACCGAATCGTCCCCAGGTTTTACACTGAAAGAGTAGAAATCTTTTTTATCGTACCCATAAGCCAGCAACTCACCGGGTCCATTGCTGAGTATCTTCGAATTATCGGATAAACTGTATTTGCAAACCCGGGATGAGCGGACTTCGGATTGGGTATAAATAAATACGGAAACATAGGCCGTATCAGTCCGTATATACCCCAGTTTCTGGGCAAAGAGGCCCGTTGTTAATATGAAAATAGCCAGGAATAAAAATAATCTTTTCATAGAATAAACCTTGAGCGGATAGCAAATTCAATTTCACGATGAGTATGGGATGCGATTTATTACCCCTGTAATCAGGGTGTAAAAGTAGCAGAATATGGTTCAGTTCAGTGCCTGTGTAAACAAAAGATGTGAAAATATTGTTATCTCTGGACGGGAAACTGGCGGACCTATGCAAATGTATTAAATCACCTTCCCGTGAAAATTTATCAGAACCTATGCTGGAAAACAGAGTTAACAAAGAAATACTGAAGGAACGACTTGCGGATGAGACGTTTACCCGGAAAACGCTTTCGTTTTACCGGTATGTGAATATCGAAAACCCTACCGGATTCAGGGATATGCTGTTTGCCGGCTGGGCAGCCCTGAATTGCTTCGGCCGCATATATGTAGCCCGCGAGGGCATCAATGCACAGATGAGCGTCCCTGAATTTCAGCTCGGGAAATTCCTGGAGGAACTCGAAGCCACACCCGGGCTGTCGGGTATGCCTATAAAATATGCCCTTGTCGATGACGGAAAGTCGTTTTACAAGATAACCATCAAGGTGAGGCCAAAGATTGTTGCCGACGGGCTCGACCACGATGCCTACGATCTCGCTAAAGTAGGGAAACACCTCAGTGCGACCGAGTTTCACGAAGCAGCCGGCCAGGCGGAAACCCTTGTGATTGACATGCGTAACCATTACGAGAGCGAGATCGGCCGTTTCGAAAATGCGCATTGCCCCGATGCCGACACCTTTAAGGATGCGTTGCAGATTGTTGTCCGCGATTTTGAACCCCATAAGGATAAAAAGATACTGCTCTATTGCACCGGCGGCATACGCTGCGAGAAAGCGAGTTCGTTCCTGCTGCACAAAGGCTTTACCGATGTGTCGCAGCTCTATGGGGGGATCATAGAATATGCGCAGCAGGTAAAGCACCTCGGGCTGGAGTCGAAATTTAAGGGGAAGAACTTTGTATTCGACGAACGCCTTGGCGAAACGGTTGACGGGCAGGTGATTTCGCATTGCCACCAGTGCGGCAAAGCTGCCGATACCCATGTGAACTGTGCGAACGACGATTGCCACCTGCTTTTTATACAATGCAGCGAATGTGCCGACAAGTACGAGCGGTGTTGCTCCGACGACTGCCGTGAATTCACCCACCTTCCTCTTGAAACGAGGCGCGGGCTCCGGCTTGCCAACCCAAAGAAATATGCCGGCAGCAAGATTTATAAGAGTAAACTTTCTCCACTGCTGTTACATGTAAATTCAGTAAAAGAGCAGGCCGCGGCCATACATGGATAATTTCTGGCAAACCCTTAGCCGGCCTTTTATTGCGCTGGCTCCCATGGAGGATGTTACCGACACTGTTTTCCGCGAAGTGGTGCTTTCGGTTTCGCATGCCGATGCGCTGCATGTTGTATTTACCGAATTCACCTCTACCGATGGCTTATGCCACGAAAAAGGCAGGCCCAAAGTAATTGAACGCCTGCAGGTGAATGCCAGCGAACTGAGCCTGCTGAAATCGCGCAATACCAAACTGGTAGCCCAGATATGGGGAGGCGATCCCGAAAAATTCAGCCAGAGCGCCAGGCTGATAAGCGATATGCAGCTGTTCGACGGCATCGATATCAATATGGGCTGCCCGGTGAAGAAGGTGGTGAAGAACCGCAGCTGCGCCAACCTGATCAACTACCCTGAGCTGGCCAAGGAAATTATATATGCCACCACCGAAGCGACCCCGCTGCCGGTAAGTGTTAAAACCCGCATCGGTTTCAGCCGCATAAGTACCGAAGAGTGGATAGGCCATGTGCTGGAAGCCGCGCCTAAGGCCCTAACGGTACACGGCCGTACCCGGAAAATGATGTCGAACGGCCCCGCGCTCTGGGACGAGATCGGTAAGGCCGTGGCCTTACGCAACCAAAGCGGAAGTTCCACGCTGATACTGGGCAACGGCGATGTATGCAACTATGCCGAAGCCCTGGCTAAGGTGCAGCAATATGGGGTGGAGGGTGTAATGGTAGGCACCGGGGTGTTTAAGAATCCCTGGATGTTTAATCCCCAGCCCATAGAAGCCGGCATACACGCACGAGTGAGCCTGATGAAAAGGCATATTGAGCTATACCGCGCTACCTGGGGCAACGGCAAAGACTATCATGTGCTGAAACGGTTTTTTAAGATATACCTCAGCGGTTTCAGCGGTGCCGCGCTTTGGCGCGATGCTTTTATGCGGGCCGGCGGGTATGAAGATGCATTGAGGCTGCTGGGAGAGCTGGAGCAGGAAGATACACTTAGCGCGCTTAAGTAACTTAGGCCGGGAATAAGGTTGAGGTTAAGGTTAAGGTTGAGGTTAAGGTTGAGGTTGAGGTTAAGGTTAAGGTTGAAGAGTTCAATGCCTTCGGCGTTCAAGTGTTCGAAGAGTTGAA
>JBAXXB010000336.1:0-4777 GCA_037128115.1 Bacteroidota bacterium | reverse complement strand
CCTGAACGCTGGCAACAACAGAAACAAAATGGACATGCGAGGGTTTTCCATGGCCCAGCAAGGCTTTGTAGGCTGAAATCATGGAATGACCGGTAGCCAGCATGGGATCCGATAATATTAACACCCGGTTTTCAATTTCAGGGGAGGAAACGTATTCAATTTGTATAGCGAATTCATCGTCTTTTCGGTGTTCGCGGTAAGCGGAGACAAAGGCATTGTCGGCCTTGTCGAGGAAACTGAGCATGCCCTGGTGCAGGGGCAGTCCAGCCCTGAGTATGGTTGCCAGTACAGGCTGGTTTTTCATGACCTGCATTTCGGCTGTACCCAGTGAAGTAATCACTTCAATAGGAGCATACTCCATGGTTTTACTGATCTCGTAGGCGAAAATTTCGCCCAAACGCTCCATGTTTCTCCTGAAACGCATGCTGTCAAGTTGTATGGATGCATCACGTAATTCGTGAATATACTGGTTTACTACTGAATTCTTGCTCCCGATATTGATCACCATACGCCTGGTTTTTAGAAATTATCCTGATTTTCAGTTCAAACAAAATTAAGTATTTGCCTTATCGCTTTAACAGCGGAAAGATATTTTTTAGTCTTGTGAGGTTAAGCCTCCGGATTTTTAATGCAATCCTTAAGGGCAGGGAAAGGGTGTTACGCACAAAACGCTGATATACCACGCTAGTGGCACCAAAACTGCTGTAAAATCTTGCCAATCCTTCATTGTTTGATCCTTCAAAATCGAGCGTCACGGGTTTTCCTGAATTTTCACTGATAAAGGTATCGATTAACCAGGGCATGGCATTCAGCTTTTTCCCCCTTTCGGATAAAGCCGAAAAAAGAAATATGGCTTTCTGATGGCTTCTAACCCATAAAATGCCGGCAACCAACTGCTTGTGTTCATCAAGAGCCCCCCATATTTCGCCCGTTCCCTTTTGTATGCTTTCGCAGGCGATACTATTTACCAGGGCGTATTCTCCATGGCCGAGATGGCGTAGTTCCTTGCCCCGGTTCGCCCTGAAAAGTGAAATTACCTCATCAGGGCTGACAGTTTTGGACAGAGAGAGTTTATTTTGGCCGGCTTTTTTTAAGTTACGCTGAAGGTTTGCCTGGTATGCCTTCGCAATCGTATTATAATCGGGGCGCAGGCTTAATTCGAGATTGATATTGTCAAAAGCATGTATACCGGCAGGAATACGGTTCGAAGAATTCAGGTTAATATCAATATACCCGTACCTTTCAGGTATGAAGTGAATGAATTCGGTGAGTTTCTCGTCCTGAGGCATGCAACGGAAATACAGGCCCAGTTGCTGGGTGAAATACGGTTGCATGATATATCCTACGCCCATCCTCGACGAAACAGTCAGCGGGAATACCGTTTCATAATCGTCTTCTACCAGTGCACACCATCCTGGGCTGACAATGTCGAGGTACCATGAATAGGCGTATAGATTTCCGTTTATTGCCAGGCCTATGCAATCATCCCAGCGGGACTTGTCGATCTGGTCGTGATGCAGAAATCGGATCATATTCAAATAATTGTATTGTATTTAACCGCGTTACGAAAATGCAATCATCCCCCGGCATTCTATTCCCTGTCAAAATTCCCGCTTGCCTCTTCAATCATACGGGTGTAAACTTCCAGCCAGCCTCTCCAATCCCCTTCGTTATTCAGGGTCGAATTATGCCATAAGGGAATAAAAGTGCCCCCGACTTTTTTTACTTCAGTGATCAACTCTTTTATCCTATCTATCGCTTGCTGAGGGGTGAGTTTTAAATAATCGTTTAAAGTTCCATCCATCACCGCAAAAGGATGTATCATGAGGTTGGTAGGCAGGTCCTGGTCCAGGTCGTAAAAAGGGAAAGGGGTGCAAATAGATGCCCTGAACCCGGTTACTTCGGCATAACCCATTGAATAATCGTGGCTTATGTCATTATTTATCAGGTTGCGATAGGTTTCAGGCAACACTAATTTCAGGAAATGCTGCCTGCTGTACTCTACTTCGAGTTTCAGGATTTTCGACAACCTGGCTGTTTCCATCACCATGAGTGAAGGCTGAAGTGAAGATGCATACGAAGGATGGATCCCGATTTCGGCATAGTCGGCCAGGTACCGGATCAGGCTTTGGAAATACCTGTTGTTATAAGGGATATTTTTATCGTTAGTACCATAATCAGCCAGGAGAATAAAATAAATCGGCCGGTATCCGTACTTCTGCTGCAACTTCATCTGTAGCTCAAAGGTATCGAACGGATCACGCTCAAGCCTGAAAAAGACTCTCAGCCTGTGCCGCATTCCATCATAATCCCTTTTTTGAATGGTTTTTAAGATACTTCCGGCAGCCCGGGTTAAACCTTTGTTTTTATATGCATAGGCTGCATCAACATCGATAGTGGGAAGGAAAGTATAAACCGGGCACGAGAATTTGAGATATGGAAACCTTTTTTGCAGTAAACTCTTGATTATTATTGACCAGGTATTGACCAGAGGCTTGTTCAGGTAACCGTTCTGAAAGGCATCACTTCCGGATGCCAGGAAACGGTTATGGCTATCACGTATATGAGGCAGGTATTCCTCGTACCTGCTCACCAGGTAGAAAGCTGCTGCAAACAGGTCGAAGGGAAGTGCTGAATCCTTATTTGGAACCGGGAAGAATACCGGGCTGCCTTCGAACTGGAAATGTTTTAAGTCCTTTGCCAGGATTTTGCTTTCGAACAGCAAGGCCGTCGCAGCAAAAAAAAGTGAGTGCTCATCAACACTCACGCCATACGAAAATTTAGGACCCTTGTGTTGCCCGAATACCAAACTGTCGCAGGTATACTGTATTTCCAGGCCAAGCAAACGCGTGAGCATAAGCTGCATGGTGTAACGCAGGCGGTTTGTCTCTTTCGGAACCAGAATCAATAACATGAGAGCAAAATATAAGGCAAAAATACGTTTTTATCCGCAATCTTATTTTAAGCCTGGATTTTTATATTCAGTAAGAGGGTACAGCCACCGGGACACTTAATTCAGGCTGGTAAATTGTTATGAGTATTGGAAAACTGCCCTGCAAACTAGTAGCACCAGCCGGGCGTCGTATGGTTGAGCCGATATAGGAACATAAAGCTGCGGGGTTATGGATTGCAGGCAGCGTGCAATACCCTTTTTATTAACAAAACGGGGTCTGTTACCCGAATTGTTATACTTTTGAAATTGGATATTCAGCATTCGGGGGATTCATAATTATTGAAGACAATCCCGGACATAATGAATTAACAACCCGGATAATATGGATAATTTTATAGTATCGGCGCGAAAATACCGTCCTGTGACTTTCAACACGGTCGTGGGACAAGTATCAATCACCGGAACCCTTAAAAACGCTATACGCAACAACCAACTGGCCCAGGCTTTCCTTTTCTGTGGACCCAGGGGTGTCGGCAAGACCACTTGTGCCCGTATATTGGCAAAAACGATTAACTGTCTGAATCCCACCTCCGATACCGAACCCTGCGATGAATGCACCTCATGTAAGGCATTCAACGATTCGGCTTCGTTTAATATTCATGAACTGGATGCCGCTTCCAACAACAGTGTCGACGATATCCGGAGCCTGGTGGAACAGGTGCGGATTCCGCCGCAGATGGGAAGATATAAGGTATATATCATCGATGAGGTGCATATGCTTTCCCCGCAGGCTTTCAACGCTTTCCTGAAAACACTGGAAGAACCGCCGGCCTACGCTAAATTCATTCTTGCTACCACCGAGAAGCACAAGATCATCCCGACCATACTTTCGCGTTGCCAGATTTTTGACTTCAAACGTATCACGGTTGATGACATTGCCAGGCACCTTGCCTTCGTGGCTCAAAGTGAAGGTGTGACGGCTGATCTGGATGCCCTGCATATAATAGCTCATAAGGCGGATGGCGCCCTGCGTGATGCATTGTCGGTGTTCGACCAGATGGTTAACCTGGGCGACAGGAACATCAGCCGCGAACTGGTGCTCGAAAACCTTAATGTGCTGGACTATGAATATTACTTCCGCATCATGGACTATATGAGGACTGGCAATTACAGGGATACTTTATTGATAGTAAATGAGATAATAGAAAAAGGCTTCGACGGTCAGCATTTTATTACCGGCATGGGTGAACACCTTCGGAATTTACTCATGAGTATTGATCCTTCAACAGTAAAACTGATTGAGACCAGTGACACCGTTCGCGCCAAGTATGCCTCGCAGTCGCGTTCCATTTCATTGCAACTCCTCATTGATGCTCTCGACCTGATCAATAAATGCGATGTTACATACCGCAGCTCAAATAATAAAAGGTTGTCACTCGAAATCCCGCTGATACAAATCTGCCGGATGAGTGGGCAAATGCAGTTGCCCGCAGTTGTCGAGGCTGCGGTCCCGGCTGCATCTCCAGTCCAAGCCAATTCGCAACCTGTAGTGATTCAGAATACTGCACCTGAAATTAAAGTTGAGCAACCGGCTGAGCCTGTTATGGCACTCTCCATTCCGGCAGAGGTTCAACCTTTGGCTTCACCCTCCCAGCCGGCTGTAGCCGCGCAAGCGGTGGTACAGGGTAATCCTGATGCAAAAGAAAATGCAACCGAAACTCCTTCTCCCAAGGCAACTGAAGGAGCACCAACCGAGGTGCCTGTGCATGATGTGCCGGTACAGTCGCATCACAGGTCGAGTATCTCAATAAAATCGGTGACCAAGTCGGACCAGCTGGCTGATTCAGTAAAAGCCGTCCCTGCTAAAGATCGCAGGGAGAGTTT
>JBAXXB010000335.1:0-4783 GCA_037128115.1 Bacteroidota bacterium | reverse complement strand
TAGAGCGCCGGATTGTGGTTCCGGAGGTCGTGGGTTCGAACCCCATATTCCACCCCAAGTGAAAGGCTGTCTTCGGATGGCCTTTTTTTGTGTCTGCACACCCGCAGGGTGTCTGACACAAAAAAAAAGTCAGCACTTAGCTGACTTCCCAATTCTTAGTTCTCTTTAAACTCCCAGTATTCATCAACACTATCTGATGTTTTCTGATCCCAAAAAGCGGGAGAGACTTTTTTGCCATCAGGTGTTTTCAGGACTAATTCATAAACGGCAATAACCGGGTTAAAAACCAGGTCAGTTACGCCAACCGTAAACAGGGTAGGAGCATCTTCAATTTCTTTTTTGTCTTCGGCAACTATAACTTCAAACTTATTGAATCCGAGAAGATTTTTCAGGAATTCAACTCTTGAGGAAGTAGCTCCCTTTTCAACGATCGTACAGCGCTGTCCGTTGATTTCTTCAACTATATGTTTTGCTTTGAGTGGCATAGGATCAGGTTTGATGTTTTTTATTCTAAATTCTCAGTTAATTTACGATTTACGATTTCAGATTTACGATTATCGGGGAATATACCATAAACCTACCATCCGGAATCCGATATCTAATTCACAATGGCAAAAGTGACGGCATCAATAAACTCATAAACCTGGCTCCAGAACCCAATAACAAAGATACCAAGTGCACAAGCGAACAACCCGATTTTCGTCATCGTATCGCTATTGAAAAAGGCGATAGGCGCATCATTCTTATTGATAAACATGGCTTTAACAACCAGCAAATAGTAATACAAGGAGATGGTTGCGTTAAGTACTGCAATAAAAACCAGCCAGTAATACCCGCCGGAAGCTGCTGAAGTGAAAAGGAAGAATTTTCCAAAGAATCCGGCTACAGGAGGAATACCCGCAAGCGAAAAAACGCTTAACATCATAAGCAAGGATAGCTTCGGATTGGTTGCATAAAGTCCGTCGTAATCATCCATACTTTCTTTGCCTGTTTTAGCCGAGATAGCTGATATAACACCGAAAGCACCCAGGTTGGAGAAAATATACACAAGTACAAAATAAACTGTTGCGGTCATCCCGATTTTATTGCCGCCAATAATACCAAGCATAATAAAACCAGCTTGAGCAATACTCGAGAAAGCAAGGAAGCGTTTCATGTTTTTCTGCCTGAGGGCAAAAAGGTTACCAATGGTCATGGTCATTACGGCAACGAGGTAAACGATATCTTTCCATAGGTAAGCGATGGAATGGAATACAGTGTACATTACCATAATAAGAATGAATGCGGATGCGCCTTTTGAAATTACGGAGAAATAGGATGTTACATTAACAGGCGATCCTTCGTAAACGTCGGCAGTCCAGAGGTGGAAAGGAACCAGCGATATTTTGAATGCCATACCGGTAAAGAAAAAGATAAATGCCAGTACCTGCATAGGAGCATTGGAATAAAGGGCTCCTACTGTGTCGAAATAGATGGACCCGGTTGAGCCATAAATCAGGGAGAGACCGAAAAGCAGGATTCCTGACGAAAGCGCCGAGGAAAGAATAAGTTTTATACCTGCTTCAGCTGAACGGGTCTGGTGGTGAGTATAAGCTGCGAGTGCTGCCATTGGAATAGTTGCAAGTTCAAGGCCCAGGTATAGCATCAGGAAATCTCCGGAAGAAATCATGAAATTCATACCAATGAGAGTCGACAACAAAAGGATGTAGAATTCGCTGATTTTCTCCCCGTTTTCTTCTTTTTTTAGCCATGTTGTGCTCTGGAACAGAACAATCAGTACACCAACATTCAGAATGTTCTTCATCAGAATGGTCAATCCGTCGGTATGATACATTCCACCAAAAAGTACGCCTGTTTGTGCCGGCAGGAAACCAACCACAGTATGGATAAAGAATAGTCCAATGGCAATCGGGATGATCCGGTGTTTCTGGCTCTTTTTCAGGTTCAGATCGATAATGAGAACTAGTAATACCAAACATGTTAGTATTAATTCGTGCCGCATTGTCATGAAATCGTATATGCTCATAGTGAGTATCTAAAGTGTGATTAATTCAATGGATTAAAAAAGTCCTGCTACGGTTGCTACACCATTTATTTTTTCAACTATCGGTCCTAAGCTGAAGTTGATCATATTGGATAACCAAAGCGGAGCCATACCTATAGCTGCAATTGCAAGAAGGAGCGTTAATGTTGAAAGTCTTTCGAACCAGAGTGCATCTTTGAGGTGCAGGAAATGATCGTTTTTTATAGGCCCAAAAAGCAGGGTTCCGACCACTCTTAAAATATACACCGCAGTAATTACGATAGATGAAGCAGCAACTATAGTCAACACCCTGTGGAATGTATCTGTGTGTTGGAAAGAACCAACAAAAATGGTCATTTCAGCAACAAAACCGCTTAAGCCCGGAAGACCTAAGGACGCTAAACCAGCGATTACGTAAACAACGCCAAGGAAAGGAAGAACCTTCATCAAACCTCCCATTTCGTTAATCAATCGGGTATGTGTGCGTCCGTAAATCATGCCGATCAGGGCGAAGAAAAGGGCTGTCATTAAACCGTGTGAGATCATCTGGATAACAGCACCGTTCATTGCTGTCTGGTTCATCATCAATATTGCGAAAAGAACAAGTCCGCAATGGCTAACTGACGAATATGCATTAATGTATTTTAAGTCTTTCTGAACTACTGCTCCGAATGCGCCGTAAACAACACTGATACCGGTTAAAATAAGAAATATCCATGCTTGTTCGTGAGCAGCTTCAGGCATCAGGTATATGGCTACGCGAAAAACGCCGTAACCTCCTAGTTTCATAAGTACACCTGCATGAAGCATGGAGACTGCAGTAGGGGCAGAGGCATGACCGTCGGGTGACCATGTGTGGAAAGGAAATAACGCGCCAAGTACACCGAAACCTATAAAGGCAAACGGGAAAAGGAAACGCTGCATTTCAATAGGAATGTGATTTTTAGCGATTTCCAACAGGTTAAAAGTAAGTTGGCTTCCTGCAGGTGCCGAATAGAAATAAATGCCCAATATCGCTACGAACAGCAAAGCTGACCCGGCCATAAGCATAAGGGTAAGTTTCATAGCTGAATATTCTTTTGGACCCGAACCCCAGAGACCAATCAGGAGGTACATTGGAATAACCGCAAGTTCATAAAACAGGAACATGGTAAATATATCCAGCGAGATAAAGAAACCAAACACCCCTGAAGCCAGCAGAATGAGCGAAATAAAGAATTCCCTGTACAGGAAATCAACCATCCAGGAGGCAAAGATACCTGCAAAAACCACTATGGATGTAAGCCCGATCATCGCCACCGAAATTCCGTCCACACCTATCGTATAATGGATGTTTAGAGTTGGGAACCACACGGCATCGTAATAAAACAGCATGGCGGCAGTATTCCCTGCATTTCTTTCGGTGAGGTAAAGGTAAATAAGTACGGCTGACATAAGGAGTTGAATTCCCATGCCAACAGCGCTCACAATCCGGGTTTGCTTCATATTGCTGGTAAACAATATAGCAATGATGGTGAGTAAAGGTATCAGGATAAATAAGCTGAGTATATTCATGTTGATTTTCTTACAGTTTAAGTTTGTACTTCTTAGCTAAACAGATTCCGTTAATTCCAAAGGAAAACGAATATTAAAACCAATGCCAGCGCCCCGGTTACAAATACGTAACCATATTGCTGTAATCTTCCTGATTGGAAACCCCGTATCAGGTTTGATGCATTTTGAACAGTACGTGCAACAAGGTTCATAAATCCGTCTACAATATGCCTGTCGAACCATGCAACCGGCTGAGAAATAAACCTGAAGATGATCTTCTTGGTAACAAACAAATACACTTCATCCATGTAGAATTTATGATATGCCCATTTATATCCATTGCCAAAAACACCTGCAAGTTTATCAGGTAAACCATTAGCTTTCATATACATAGCTGTTGCGCCGCCTATACCTAACAATGCTATTAATACTGACGGAATGGCGATGCTCCAATCCAGGTGCGATTCGAATGGTAAACCATCAGAAGTAACCAAAGCATGGAAAGGCAGGAAGCCGGCAAATACAGCCCCGAATGCCAGAATCATCAGAGGAATAGTCATTACGTATGGCGCTTCGTGCGGAGTGTGGTGGTAATGTGTTGCTTTACCCCAGAAGATGCTGAAGTAAAGGCGGAACATATAGAAAGCTGTTAAACCTGCAACCAGGTATTCAATACCAAAAAGAATTTTGTTGTGATGCCAGGCCGCAACCATGATTTCGTCCTTACTCCAGAAACCGGATAAAGGAGGAATCCCTGCAATAGTAATACATGCGATAAGGAAAGTGGCGTGTGTGATAGGCAAATATTTGCGAAGACCGCCCATATCCTTCATATCATTGCTATGAACAGCATGGATAATAGCTCCGGCTCCGAGGAATAATAAAGCCTTGAACATAGCGTGAGTAAACAAGTGGAAGTTACTGGCCATAAAACCAAGTCCGTTTTCTCCGCCATATCCTGAAACACCAAGCGCCAACATCATATAACCAATCTGCGACATGGTTGAATAAGCAAGTACGCGTTTTATATCCGTCTGTGTACATGCGATAATTGCGGCAAACAGGGATGAAACACCGCCGACCCATGCAACAACCGTAAGTGCATCAGGCGCTCCGAGAGCATATACTGGAAATAGGCGAGCTACCAGGTAAACACCTGCTACTACCATTGTTGCAGCATGTATAAGTGCCGAAACCGGTGTCGGGCCTTCCATAGCATCCGGCAAC
>JBAXXB010000334.1:0-4784 GCA_037128115.1 Bacteroidota bacterium | reverse complement strand
AAATTAAGTAACCATTTCAAACCCTTTGCGCTTTGCTCTTCTGTTACTTTTGGTTTGTTGTCCCATATCCAGGAAACATCTATTTTTTCGCCGTTGTTCATTCTGTGGATAAGTAGCAAAAGTTGTTTTTCTGTAATTACTCCAGTTTTTTCTACTTCGCTCAAAATTTGTTCATTCGTTGTTTTCATGGTAAATTTATTTTTATGTGCGTAAATCGTTCATTTTGGTGTGCGGTTTGTTCGGTTTGTTCGTTGGTGTTACTCTTCTTCTTCTTCGTCCGTTTCTTCTTCTTCTTCGTCCGATATACCTAAACTTTCGTAGATCCAATCTGATTCAAACCAAAGTAAATCGTTTAAATCTCCCTCGCTTAATCCGTCTGGATAAATCTCTTCAATTAGTGAATCAAATTCATCTTCTTTGTTCTCTTCGATAATTCGCTGTTTTGTGTCAATTGCACCGCTCCAAGCGTTAAAATTACTGATACTTTCATTCTCGTTAAATGTTTTCATTGTCTTAATTTTTTGTGGCCTGTTTTGGCCGGTTAAATTTTATCAAAATAATTTAGTAACATATCTTTTTTTATGGTAGTCATTTCTGTTCTGTTGAAAAAATACTCAACACATAGATTATATATTTTTTCGTTTGTGCCTTCATTCTCAACATACCAGTGACATAATTCGTATAAATCTGAATAGTTGTATTTTGCTTCTGTTTTCATGGCTTTTTGTTTTTTGTGACCGTTTTGGGGTCGGGTTAAATTATTTCTTAATTGTTTTCACTTTTGCTGTATCCGGTAGGTAGTAACATATTGCAGCTACTAAAATAACGCACACGAAACAAAAAATAGCCTCATTCACTCCTGCGTTACCGGCTTCTGTGTTGATAATAATTTGGTGTAAAGTTTCCATGTTGTTTGTTTTTTTTGCGCATCTTAAAGGTTTTGCGCGGTTCCTTTGGTTTTTGTTAAATTTGTTCAACGTGTTCGATACCTAATAGGCTAATAGGTTTCATTGTTTCAAAACCTGGTAGATTTTGGCACTCACAAAGTACTCTATTTGTAACTTCATTGAAATTAACTACCTTGAAAATTAATTCAGATTCAAATGTATTGCCTGGCTTTGAGTACTTTACTAATGTTCCGGTTTTCATTGCTTTATATCTTATTTGTTATATCAAATGTACGAATTAGATTAATACAAACCTAATATTTTTAGTTAATATATGTTAAAATAAATTATTTTTATTAGTTTTGTTTTGTCAATTCTTTTCTTTATGTTTGCGTCTATGCTAAATTCAGAGAACCAAAGTAAACAAGACAATTTAATATTACTACTTTCCGAAAAAGAAAAAGTATGTTTAAACTCATTTATTTTTAATAGCTCATCCAGAAACGAAGCCTACAAAGTAGCAAAGGATATAACCAAAGATATTGATATAATTACGCTTAATGACAGAGCGCAAAACTGGATAAATAATAAAGCTAGCAAAGCCTATGTTGAAAGGTATAAAAATACGATTATTAAAATTGACGACCAGAAAAGCAATTTTAGCGAAAATGACGAAATGACAATTTTCGATAAAGAAACGGTAATTTTGACACTTTCACGGTTAATTAACAAAACTGCTGACATTAAGCTCAAATCTGAGCTACTTATCAAACTTTCTGACATAAAAGGCTATAAAAAACAGGATCAAACTAAACAGGAAGAACAAATCAAGTATTATTTACCGCTCCGATGTGAATCTTGCAGCTTTAAGAATACAAAAATTAACATTTGACTGCCTTAAATAACCCTACAAAACCGCTAACTTGCTGTATATCAATACGATAACAGTTTTACCGTAGTAAACATAATAAATATTATAAGACAACAATTTTAACACTATTTTAACGGTTGTATGTTGCTGAATATCAGGTAGTTATAATGTATTATTATGTTGTTATTGATAGATATTTGTCCAGTTTTCTGGGAGTTAATGCTGGGGTACGGGAGGGGGTAAAACGGGGCACCGGCGGCGGGCTTCGGATGTCGCGAATTTATTTTTGTATTTTTTTTTATTTTCACATTTTCGCATCTAAAATTATAACCGCTTATCATTTTTTCGCATCTAACTATGTGTATATCAATGGTGATACTAAAAGTATATACCATCGGGCATACTTTCAGTGTACTAAACAGTATTTACAACCAGTATATACTTCTGGTATATATGGCAAATTTTTGGTTGAATTGGTGGGTATGAATGGTATGAATAGATGAAAGTTGAAAAAGTAAATATACATAGTGTGGTAATGGTTGAATATGGTAGGTTTATTAACAGTATTAATAGTATGTATATATATATGACATATAAATACAACATACCCTAAATTACATTATAACGTAATATAAGGTGTGTTATAGGGGGGTTTCAAAAAGAGGCCTCAACTGTGCATAAATGCCCCAACTATACATAAATTTGGCAAAAAACGGCTAAATTTGGCAAAAAAACCCAAAAATCACCAAAATAAACACCCTTTTCGGAGTTCTTGATGGCAACCCTAAAAGAATAAATCTTGTGACCAGTAAAAACATTTCTGCAAAATATTTGGTGGTATCGAAAGTTTTACTACATTTGTGTCGCTAACGGAGAGGTTGGCATGAAAATATTTCAACTTAATTGTTGAACCGAAAGCCCGGATTTGAATCTCTCCATTCATTTCTGGGTTTTTAATTTTAATAAAAATGGATCAGAAATTGTTTAAAGAAAAAATGCACACGACAACTAAGGATTTAAAATCCATGATTGCATCTGTGCTAACAATGAAAAGTAGTTTAGTGCTGGCCGGTGGTATTGTGGATAATTTTATTGCAGTATTGTCAGTTTTACACCAAAAGGAAGTAAGCCCACTGGAATTTAAAAAGGTGGCGATGAAAAATTCCGATAAGGTAAATAAGGATGCGGTTGTTGAGTTTTTAGATAAATCAGGAATATCTACTCGTAGGACAGCAGAATTTGCGCTTAATTTTCGGGTGGATTGTTTGGAATTTTATGACGCATACAGATATAAATGCTATGAGCAATCAGATGGCCCTATGATGGAAGAAAAATTTAGAAAAATATTAAATAATATTGGGGTTAAAATTCAATTTGTAAATTATATTCTATATGGAAAAGAAAAAAACGAGCAAATACAGAGGAGTGTCCTTCCAGAAGTCGACGGATCTGTGGATTGCTTCGATTGGGGTTGGGAAGAGAAGGTACGCTAAGTCTGCCTCAACTGAAGAAAAGGCAGCTCGCCTGTACGACCAGATGGCGATAAAGCTACTACGAGGGATGGCTAAGACGAATTTTCCAATGACCGAGTATGAGATACCACCAGAACCGCCGGTTGTCGGAGCGGATGGACTACTAACTTCTGAGCACGTCCGCGATGCCTGCCACAAGTATATTATGATTCAGGGGCTAATGGGAGAAAATAAGATGAGCAACTGGGCGGTGATAGACAACCTGTTTTTTCCTGAAGAAAAAAGGAAAAGTAAGGACTGGATGTTTGAGTTCTGCTGGAAGCTGGGTATTGACCCAATGGCGGAGGATTTGTGATGGCAGAGATACTGCAACTAACTCAGGGTATGGTGGCGTTGGTCGGATCAGCAGACTGGAAACGCGTGAGTAAACACAAATGGCGATACAGCTCTGGATTCCCAGCAACTACAGTAGACGGTAAGACGGTCTCACTGGGAAGGTATATTCTGGGCGCAACTGGAACGGCGAAAGTGTATTACAAAGATGGGGATGCGTGTAATTGTGTGAGGAGAAACCTGAGCAGGGTGAGGAACTGGAAGGGGGTGGGGAAGTGACAACACCCCTAACCCACGGAAGTTTATTCTCAGGAATTGGTGGATTTGACCTGGCATCTGAGTGGGCTGGATGGGAAAATGTGTTCCACTGCGAAATAAACGAATTTGGACAGAAAGTTTTAAAACATTATTGGCCTAATAGTATCACTTATGGAGACATTACCAAGACAGACTTCACTATTCACCGAGGAGCAATTGACATCCTTACCGGAGGATTTCCTTGTCAGCCATTCTCAGTTGCCGGGAAAAGACAGGGCACAGAGGATTCTCGCCACCTCTGGCCGGAGATGCTTAGGGTCATACGAGAGGTCTCCCCGACATACATCGTTGGGGAGAATGTTGGCGGGATTATTAGTTGGGATGGAGGGATGGTATTCGAGCAAGTGCAGGTTGACCTGGAAGCTGAAGGGTACGAAGTTCAACCGTTTGTACTTCCAGCTTGTGCCGTCAACGCTCCCCACAGAAGGGACAGGGTTTGGTTTATTGCCAACTCCAAAAACGACAGACTGCGAGGGGGGATTAGCTTCGAACGTGGAACCCAATGCGCGGGATTTCAAGAGTCCGAACAGCCACAGCAACTACTCAATGTTGAACGAAACGATTCACAAGATGTTACCAACCCCAACAAATTCAATGGTGACTTATCAGGATTTCGAGCAAGCGAAATTAAACAGCAAGCAGAGGCCGAAATACTCAGGAATTCTCCTTCCGAGTCCATGTGCAACGGACAGTCCGGACAAGAACACAGGGAAGCGGAATCAGGACGGATTACAAAAGAGAGCTTACGAGATGACTGGTCAAACTTCCCAACTCAATCCCCGGTTTGTAGCCGAAATGATGGGATTTCCACAGGACTGGTTGGAATTACCGTTTCAAAACACCGAAACGAATCAATCAGAGCCTACGGAAACGCCATAGTTCCGCAGGTAGCACTACAAATAT
>JBAXXB010000333.1:0-4808 GCA_037128115.1 Bacteroidota bacterium | reverse complement strand
CTTTTAGCCCCGGCTGAAATTACAGCTACGTCAGTCATGGCCAGTTCTTCCAGATCAGCACTGATATCCATTGTATTTTCCGCTCCCCTGTGAACCCCGCCAATGCCACCTGTTGCAAATACCCTGATACCGGCAAGCGCTGCGATAAACATGGTTGCACTCACCGTGGTAGCCCCGTTGATTTGGTTCATTACATTGTAGGCAATATCCCTGCGTGATGTTTTTTGTATTTTCACACCTTCTTTCCCTAGAAAATCAATTTCCCCGTCACTTAATCCGACTTTAAGTTTGCCATTTAAGATGGCTATGGTTGCCGGAACGGCACCATGTTCACGAATAATCCGCTGGCAATTCAGCGCGGTTTCAACGTTCTCAGGATAAGGCATCCCATGAGATATAATTGTTGATTCCAGGGCCACAACCGGCAGGTCATTCTCAATTGCATTACCCACTTCATCACTGTATTCGAGATATGTATCTTTCATATTATTCCACTTCGGTTAAAGTTATAGTAGTATTGGTTGAGGTTGACGACTGCAGCGTTAAAAATGCGGTTTTCTTTGCAATTTCCAGGCAATGAGCCAAACTCTTTTCATTCAGTATTCCATGAATAAATCCACCCAGGAAAGCATCTCCTGCTCCCGAAGAATTTACAATTGTATTTGCTTTGAGCGGCATTGTTTTAATGTACTCATTTTTCGATTTACAGATGATTTCATTTCCGGAGTTTGTCATAAGTATCTTTTCTAAACCCCTGCTTAGCAGCTCATCCATTTTCGAATCAATAGTAGCTTTATCCGACAATGCATCCAGCTCTTTTAGGTTCAATTTCAATAAAGTTATGTATTTAAGCAGGCCTTTAAGTTTAACAACCTTTTCGGCACTCACGGCATCCATTATAATCTGCTTTTTTTGGTATGTTCTCAGCAAATATTCGAGAGCATCAAAGCTTAAATTGGCATCAATTACCAAAAGATCAAAACCAGCGATAAAATCAGATTTTCCCTTAAAGAAATCAACATTTAAACGGTCGGTGATTGCCATATCATTTAACCCGATAAACAGATCATTGTCTTTATCCATAACAGCCATGTAGATGCTGTTGCTTTCGTTTTTAAGCTCAAGGCTTTCGTGTATGTCAATATTTAAATCCTGTAAATTCTTTTTCGCAACTGAACTGAACGTATCATCTCCGAATACCGTGAGAAAAGATACTTTATTACCCAGTAAGGCTATATTAGTTACAATATTACAGGCAACACCACCGAATGCCATATATATCTTTGCCCGGTTGGAATCATTCAGAGTACATTGAGATTCAGTATGAGCAAAAATATCTATGTTCTGGGCTCCTATAACTAATGTTTTCAGCATGCGATTTCTTGATTTAAACTACCATCGGTTTCTGCCTGTGATTGAAAGTCAATCAATATGTCAGGAGGCACTTTTCCGATAACCAATCAGCATCAACAGAACGGTGGCGAGGCTTCAAATATACTACAAAACCATCTATTTGCTATAGCCTATTAGTTTGCGCTATTGTTTTACTACCTTTATTATTCTATACAGTTTGCTATTTTGTAATCTCAAAAAATAAATTCCTTTCGGTAAATCTTCAATTTTGATTGCTTGCGTAAAGTTAACCATTCCACTCAGAACTTTTCGGTTGTGTATATCAAATATCTCAAATGCAGTATACCTGTCTAAATTGGTTAATAAAAATGAAGTAGTTACAGGATTAGGATATACCTTTATTGATTGCATTAAATCTGCGTTATGAATTCCTGTTATAATCTGATCACAATTCTTGAAGTCCCAGCCATTATTGGTATGATATGGATTGAGGAATAATCCTACTATGTTGTCTTCGTAACACCTGAGCGGTCCATCAAGATTACCGTCAAATCTTGGAAACATATATTCTGCATTTCCGATTCCTTCAATGACTTTTCCTCCAAATTCAAGAAACATTCCATCGCCGCTGGTAACATATTGCAGTTTCAACAAGTGTCCATTGATAGCTATAGTGCTTGTTGAATCGATAATCATCTTTAATGGCAAACCATTATATGTTGTATAGCCTAATATTAATGTATCACCTGCCTCTGCTCCAAAATCGTATAGAAGATGAAAATTCCCATCTTCATAGACAAACACACTATCATTTGAAGAATACATTAAAAGTAAATTCATATATGGCGGGTTGTATTCTGAAACTTCAATTAGCTTCCTGCAACCCTTACCATCTATTAATGTATCTGAAATAGATTCAATAGTTTTCAAAGCGATTAATTCCGGGTTTGGAGTTCCCTGGCAATAGTGCCATTTTGCGCCAATTGGAGCAAATTCCTGTGCAGCAATCTGAATAGAAATTAAAGCCAGGATAACAAGAAATATACTTCTCATAGCAGTATTTATATTGTGCTAGATAACGCTTGGAGAACTATCTACTTGGCAGTTAAACCGTCTAATCTATAAGTGGAAGACAGTTAACCAATTGCATTTCACAGCCATACCCCAATTATTTTTTTTATAACAACGTCGGCATAGCCTATTCTCCTGTAAATTAAAGCACTAACAAATATAAATGTTTTTTATACATATATTTTGCCCGTAATGTAAGAGCATGAGAAACCAGGTTCCAAAATGCTGCCGCCTTTATTAAAAAGCACCCACACCAGGCAGCACTTACTCCTCCGATCCCAAAATTGCCGGGATATAGGGAACCGGTTTTACAAATGCTGCCTGGTGAAGGCTTATTTTGTTCCAGGAGCCAGCCTGTATACAACCAAAGCCTTCCGGGCAAATCAACCCGGGAAAGTCCCCTTTAGGCATGAGTCATTTCTACTGGTGGGGCATCGGATTTCTTTCCATGCCCCAGGTCCACAATGGTTCGGGCCGCCATATACTGGTTGTAAAAATCGGGTTGAGGTACACGGTATATAACTATCAGGTTATCGAGAGTATCCTTCAGCAGCGTATCCGTGTCAGTGAATAGCTTTTTCATCGCCTCTCTGGCAGCGCTATTGGCCCCGCTAACCACTCTTTTGGCGGGGATGGTTGCGGGGAAGGCCAAACGAAGCGTGTCGAGTGCCACAAAGTCCTCGTCAGTTACCAGGAAAAGCACAAGATTTTCCTTATATGGATAGGCAGCCTGGTATACCGCTGAAGCTATATCACAAAGTTCGTTGTCCTTTGCATGCCTGAGCTGCCAGTGCTGGTAATTAAGCTGCCGCCGTAAGGCAAACAGATTCTCGGAAGTGGTATAACCGGTCATGCCACCTACTACCTTTAGAATGGCATTTTCGAGGTTCTCCCTGCTTCGGTTCTTCTCGAGGGTCTGCCCCGTACCATCATTCTCGAGCTTAACACTGTAGTTGCCTATGGAAGCAACATTGGCGTTCAGTAGCGATTTTGCGTTGGCTATGGCAGGTATACCTATCCATATGGCTTCGTTATCATCCAGCGTTTTTTGGGCGGCCAGGTACATACGGTACCTGTTGTTTTCAGAATTGTTCATCCTAAGGGGGTTAATAGAGGTGAATACTAACGACCAGCAATAGTAGTCTTACAAGATAAGTAAAAGCTTATGCAAATTTAAATAGGATTCCGGCAAAATGTTCTCACGGAATAAAATATTTTCCTGAATGGCCCGTAGCAAAAAACAGGCGTATGAATCAAACAGGCATCTGTAACGGATTTGGGGAGATCGCAGATTGTAAGGAGATAAAGTATAATCTGGCAAAAATCATATTCATGCCTTATTACAGCTTACCGTTTTCAGTAAAGCGTTTCAAGACCCCAGTTAATTGCTAAGCCCAATTTAGACTTCATTGAGCGAAAAGTTTTACAGGACATATTTCAGGACAAGACACAATATCACATTATCATATTACAATTTCTCATTCCGCACATTAAATTCCCCATCCCGCGTATTGAATTCCCCATTCCGCGTACTTAATTCCCAATTCCGTATATCGCGTTCCTCATTCCGCGTATTCATTTCCTCATTCCGCGTACTTAATTCCTCATTCCGCGTACTTAATTCCTCATTCCGTGACTTAAATATCTCATCCCGTGACTTTACTACCATATCCGGAAACCTTAACGCCGCATCCGGTGAGTTTAAAACCATGTAAAATTAAGTTATTGTCACAGCCATTGAATCTACCTCCTTTTTCAGTGATCTCACTACCCAGGTTCGTAACCTCGCCCTGCAAAAGCTAAATAGCATGGATTATATACCAGTAACGCAGTACCTTCCCGTAAATAAGCCCCGATAAATAACTGCCAGCCGGAATACAGAATAAACCGTATCCCCCTCCTGCAAGAGATGATCATATTTTATCGGGTCAATAATGATTTACAGTTCCTGTACATTTACCTTACAACATTGATAATAAGAAACTAATATGGGCGAATACAAATAATCTTTCAACAGAGACTATACTTTTTTGAACAAAAATGAGTATATTTGTAATACTTCAAATACGAATATTCATTTACACTGCGTTACTTGAAAACAACACTCGCCTCAAACTCATATTTCTTCTTATTTAACACTCGTTATTTATTTAACCCTGAACGGATAAGGCATTTCCTGCGATACAAGTATACCTTGCAATCCGAACCGCGACAAAGGCCATTAAGGCTGCGGGCGTCAATTATTGGTATACCCTTCCGTGGTATCTCCTTATATAAAACAATACGGCGGGAAGTAAAAACATAAACATAAACCGGCATAAGTATCCTATATTTGTAATTATTTACCAGCCAGTCTTACTGGTAATGAAATTGTTACCATCCAA
>JBAXXB010000332.1:0-4881 GCA_037128115.1 Bacteroidota bacterium | reverse complement strand
TCCAGGTGATGTACATACAGCATGCAGCCACGGCTACCGTTTTTTTGTTCATAATAATCATGGAGCATGCACGCAGCCTGAAAGTCAAATATGGTACTTTACTGGTAACCTTGCTGATCATCACAATTCTAAGCCTCCTGTTCAGAGCACCGGTGAATGGGCTTAACGACTCACTGATGAAAGGCCCCTGGTATTTTGTCGGGCTGCAGGAAACCATGCACTGGGTTAATAATCCAGCCTGGATCAGCTTCGGCCTGCTCATTCTATTTTTGTTACTCTATTTGGCGCCATGGGTTAAACCTGCGCAGACAAAAACCATAAAACGGTTCCTTTTCCTCCTGATGATGGTTTACGCTTTGCTGACCATCACCGGGCTTTTCTTCCGCGGGCCTATGTGGCAATGGCAATGGCCATGGCACCAAGATTACAAATTGCCGCCTTTGCTGCAAAGTGAAAAAATATGCTTTACGGAAACAGGAGCATCAGAGATTTTCATTGTCCAGGGCCATGCCGAAGGCTGCGTATCCTGTCATAAGGGAATGAACGGTTTTTCTGATGCACACAAACCGGAATACATAGGATGCTTTTCCTGCCATGGCGGTGATCCGCTTACGTTAGATAAAAACAAGGCACATCACGATATGTATGCAGTTCCCGGGAACCTGTCAAACGCGGAGGAGACCTGTGGCAATGCCGGCTGCCACCCAGGAATAGTAAACCGGGTCAACATTTCGCTGATGTCGACACTAACTGGTATGATAAGCGTGGATAAATGGGCATTTGGCGAAACAAATAACCTGGACTGCAGCTCTGACCTAAAAGATATAGGCTTCACTGCTTCCGGGAAACACCTCCGCAATCTGTGCACAGGCTGCCACCTGGGAAACGAAAAGCCCAAACCCGGCCCTCCTGCATGGACCGAAAGAGGCGGGGGTTGCCTGGCTTGCCATCTCACATACGGTGATAAAGCGCTCGCCAGTCTCAACCAGTTGAAACACCGGCTTAAATCCGATAACAACCTGCCTCTCTCCCACCCTGCCCTGGACCTGAATATCACTAATGATAAATGTAAGAGCTGCCATAGCCGCTCAGGGAGAATATCGATGAATTACGAAGGCTGGCACGAAACGGAACGTACTCCTGCATTTGCGAAAGGCAAAACCGATTACCTGGTGCTGCCCGACCAGCGTGTTTTTATGAAAATGCCTGAGGATATACATCACCAGAAAGGCATGCTTTGTATTGATTGTCATGGATCCTACGAGTTGATGGGTGATGGGCGGAACCATTCACATAAAGAGGATGCTGTGCGGGTACAATGTGATGACTGTCATGTTGCAAGAACAACAAACCTGAAACTCCCGGAAGAAACGGACCAGGAAACCCAGCTTATTTCGCAGCTACGTAAATTCAATAATAAGGGCATTGAAATGATTGTAACAAAAAAAGAGGGGTTACCTCTCTTAAATACGCTGGCCCAGGAAAATGGCACAAAACTGAGCCTGGTTAAAAAGTCGGGTTCGGGCATTGAACTCATGAAACCACCCGCAAAAGCCTGCTCCGAAGGAAAAGTTCATGCGAGGCTGAGTTGCGAAGCCTGCCATACAGCATGGGCACCTCAATGTATTGGTTGTCACAATAGTTACGAAAATAGCACTAAGGGTTTCGATATGCTGAAAAACACCTCCACCCAAGGTACCTGGGTGGAATATGCTACCGAAGGATTGGCGGACCTTCCCGTGCTTGGTATAAAAGTTGACAAAAACTACCCAAACGGGCTAATCAGTACGTTTACCCCCGGAATGATCATGACCATTGATAAATCTTCGTTTGGAAACAGTAAGGGAACCGTATTTCACCGCCTGTATGCACCTGTTTCAGCACATACCACCCAACGTGAAGGCAGGAGTTGTATTTCCTGCCATACGGATCCGCTGGCCCTCGGATACGGAAGAGGGAAATTAAGTTACTCAACGAAAGGCCGGTGGTCATTCGATCCATTGTACGAAAACAACAAATATGACGGTCTGCCCCAGGATGCCTGGGCGGGTTTCCTGACGGAACGCCGCGACCAGGCCGCAACCCGCATCGGGATGAGGCCTTTCAATATTCTGGAACAGGAAAAGATACTGTCAGCGGGCGCCTGCCTCAGCTGCCACGAAGGAAATTCTTCCGTTATGAAAATGACAATGATCGACTTTGAAAAAACGAAGAGCAGGAAAAGCAAGAAATGTGTAATGCCTGTATTTTGATCTAAAAAAGGAAATCGGCTTGTAACAATATGCCAAGGGTAAATGGATCTCAAAAAGTGTTGCAATTTACTTCTACTACATCCTGAAATCCAGCTATCACCGGGTTCCTAGCCCCAAACCGCTATTCCCCAAAAACTTAAAAGAAAAACAGTTTAATGCTGGCGGCGATGAGCACCATCGAGAGCACCCGCTTCAGGTTAATTTCCGAGATGGTGCGGCTTCCTATGGCTGAACCCAGGAATCCGGCAACCATGACCCCCGAAATCCAATAGATGATATGCGGCTGAAAACTAATCTGTTTTGAAAAGAGTCCAGCCAATCCACTCATCGAATTCAGAAAAATAAACAGAGCAGCAGCGGCCGAGGCTTCTTTAATACGGGCATATTTAGCCAGGATCAGGACCGGGGAAAGCAAAATGCCACCGCCAATACCTATAATCCCTGAAACCAGCCCAAGGATCAATCCTATTCCCAATGCCAGCCAAAAAGGTGGATCATGCGTTTTGTCATTCTCGTTATTGGGCAAAAGGAGCATCCTCATAACCGCAATGATCAGCATGACACCAAGTATGATCTTGTAATCCAGCGGATTGAGGATGATTTTAGCACCAAGGAAAGCCGCAGGCATAGACGTGAGCAGGAATGGACCTACCTGTCTAATACGGAAAAACCCTGCCCTGTAATACGAAATAAAGGCTATTGCCGAAACCACCAGATTGAGTACCAAGGCATAAGACCTTATCGCTTCGGGGGCCAGGCCAAAAAGAGCCATCAAAGCCAGGTAGCCACTGGCTCCACCATGTCCTACCGAAGAATAGAAAAAAGCGATAAGCATCAAGCCTATCACAAAAAGTAATTCGTTGTGCACCCAGGTTCTCCTTTCCAATTCAGTTTGCATTCGGGAGGCTGCCCTGTTTCCGGGACAACCCATCGGTTAAAGTTTCATAAATCCTTAAGATTGTTAGAAAAATCAACTCGGAGAATTATCCGGCAATATTAAGAAAGAAATCGTGAAAACCGGGGAACTATTTCCTGCTTTATATCAGGTTTTCGGCTGCTGCCAGGTCATGTTTTGAATTGACATTCAGAAAAAGGTGATCCAGGAAAAATGGCAATTCTTTGTTGATGACCAGCCGATTCAGACGTATCTCTTCAAACAGGTCGGGTAATTTGTAATTTCCTCTCTGAATAAAACTATGGATACTGTTCAAAACAGATAAACGATAAAAACCACAAAGCGGTTCATAATGTTGTGCGCCTTGCCAGGGGACGGCAACCTCAAAACCTGGAGCCTGCGATAGTATAAAGGCCAGTAATTCAGATGAAACGAACGGGAGATCACAGGATAGTACAAGATTCAGTTCCGTCGTGCTTTGCTTCAAAGCCGAATAAATACCGCCCATGGGACCAATACCTGGGAATTCGTCAGCGATCACCTGGAATCCAAAACCACTGTAAACATCCGATGATGAACTAATGAGTATGCTTGAACACACAGTTTGAAGTACATCAACCGCATAGCTTATCAGCGGTTTCCCGCAAAGCTCCTGGAGTCCCTTTTCAGTGCCCATGCGTGAACTTTTACCGCCTGCCAGGATAATACCGGTTACTTCCATTGCTATTTAAGTTCATGCTTGAAAAAGAGGCAGCTATCGCCATAGCTGAGGAAACGAAATTGGTTTGCCAGTGCAAAGGCATAAGCCGTTTTCCATTGGGGGCCAACAAATGCGGCAACCAGGAGTAGAAGGGTACTTCTGGGCTGGTGAAAATTGGTAACAATGGCATCCGGGATATGATAGATGTACCCGGGAGCGATCATCAGTGCCGTTTCTCCATGCAACTCGGCAAGGTTAAATTTTTCGAGTGTATCAATCACGCTTTGTAAAGCTACTTCAGACGAAACAGGCTTTTCCGTCAAATCCAGGTAAGGATCCCATTGTTCAATATGCATCAACGGGGTTTCTGCTTTTTGTTTTAACCATTTTACACCCTGCCAGTATACACTCTCGAGGGTGCGGACTGTGGTGGTGCCCACCAGGGTAATATGCCTGTCCTTATAAAGGAGAATTTCCCTGATCAGTTTCAACGGGACAATTACCTGCTCATAATGCATATGATGGTCCCCTATACTTTCAGAACTAACGGGTTTAAAAGTTCCAGCCCCCACATGTAGTGTAACAGAATCGGTTTTGATATTCTTACGTTCAAGTGAAGCAAGCACTTCCGGGGTAAAATGCAATCCGGCAGTTGGTGCGGCAACCGACCCATTGTTCCGGGCGAAAACAGTCTGGTAGCGCGTATTGTCATTTTCGGAAGCTTCGCGGGCAATATAGGGTGGCAGTGGAATACGGCCAAAAAACTCAAGTACCTGTGCAAATGGCAATTGAGCGGGGGTCCATTCGAAATGTATGTAAAAAGCGGCGTCATCGCGTTTTTCCATACTGGCTGACAGATGGAATTGTACGCCTTCCATATTGCCTTCAAGTTCCAGTGTACCGGATTTCCAGCGGCGTGCATTCCCGACCAGGCATTTCCATGTGCAGCTTTGCTGTTGCTGAAAAGCGAGTTGTATATCGTGGGTCGGTGCTACAGGCTCGAGGCAGAATATTTCGATGATTGAACCTGAGGG
>JBAXXB010000331.1:0-4887 GCA_037128115.1 Bacteroidota bacterium | reverse complement strand
GTGACCCCATAAGGATAAAGAAAGCCGGTTCGGCAAACATTGAATAAAGGGCTTCGCGGCTGGCACCCATCCCTTCGAAACTGCTCCCGGTATCCATAGCAGCGATAATGCTGAAAAATTTCCCCAGCGCCAGTATATAGGCGAAAAAGATAAAGTCACCATTAAAACTCAATACCCCGGCCGATTGTCCGAAAGGCACTACCAGCATGGCCATGATTACAGATGCAAAATAAATGGTTGGGGCGATCTGGAACACAAAACTTGTGGTTTCACTGTATACAACACCTTTACGGAACAGTCGTATCACATCACTTACCGGCTGGAATATCCCAGGTCCTTTTCGTCCCGAAGCCAGGCTCTTGGTCCGGATAATGATCCCGGTAAAAAATACAGCCGCTATTATGATCAATAATACACTTAGCATCTTAGAGTTGTTTTAAAAATCCGATGAATGAACTCAGGTTCTGGTACAGGAAAGGAATACTCAAAACGGCAAGTATAAAAAGCACACCGTACAAAATATAGATCTGCAACTTCCCGTTATTCAGGAAAACAAACCTCCCCATAAAGGACTTATTGAATTTCAGGGGACTGTCAATCAGCCACTTTTCAATTTTGTCATACGGATGGGTTTGGTATTTCCCTTCCGAGGGAAATATTCCGTGAATTTCTTCTTCATGCTTCCCGATCAGCAAAAACGGGGCAAATAGTTTGCTGTATGTGCGTACAAAAGAGCCTGCCGTATATTGTTGTCTTGCGGTAGGCGCAACATATCCACAACCCCAGGTTGGACCACTATGGGTATTATGCCTTGAAAGCACATATTTACGGACACCAAAAATACTGACAGTCAATACTATGAAAATCCATGAAGCAATACTTATGGGTTGTAAAGCATTAAAAGCATTTACTGCTATTGGGCCCTGGTAATTCGAATTTATCCCGGCAAAGAGGCTTACCGGCTTCGATAACAACTCAATAAATGCCATGGGAAAAATCCCGATAGCAATTATCAGTGCGGTTAATACATATAAGGGTAATAGTTGCAGAAAAGGAACTTCCTTGCAGGAGTGCGGGAGTTCATGCCGCTCAGTACCCAGGAAAATGACGCCAAAAGCCTTCGTGAAACATAACATGGCCAGGCCGCCAATCATTGCCAGCGCTGCCGTAGCCGAAATAGCCACCAGCAAAGCAACAAGCGTTGCATCCGACAACCAGTTATACAAGCCCACATATATGATGAACTCTGAAATAAACCCGTTGAAGGGAGGTATCCCGCAAATGGCGATAGCAGCTACCAGGAAAAGGGCAGCCGTTTGGGGCATTCGTTTAATAAGCCCGCCCAGTTTTTCTATATCCAGGGTATGCGCAGCCTGGTATACGTTCCCGGCCGTGTAGAAGAGTAACGACTTGAATAATGAATGATTCAGGGTATGCAACAAGGCACCCGCAAAGCCCAGGGTAGCCAGCACCTCGTTCCCTGAACCCAGGCCTATACACCCAATACCGATTCCTATTCCTATGATACCAATATTTTCAATGCTATGGTAAGCCAACAGTTTTTTCAGGTTGTGCTGCAAAATAGCCAGCATAACACCGTATAACCCGGAAACGAGTGATATAATCAAAATCAGGTACCCAACCGTAGAGAAATCGGTTTTTACAACAAGCAACATTCTTAATATTCCAAAAATGCCAATCTTAATGATCACCCCCGACATCATCCCCGAAACGTGCGAAGGCGCAGCCGGGTGGGCATAGGGCAGCCAGGTATGAAAAGGCACAAAGCCCGCCTTAATGGCAAAACCAATAAAAAAGAAAATAAAAAGCATAAAGGAAGTCGCTGATGGCAGCGAGGCTGTGTAGGTTGTAATTGCCTGGAAATCATAACTCCCGGTTTTAGAAACAACCCATATAAACCCTATCATCAGGAAAATGATTGAAAAGTGAGCCTGTATCAGGTAGTTAATACCGGCTTTTACAGTCGCAATATGCTCATGTTCAAATATTATCAGCAGGAATGAAGCGAGAGCCAGTATTTCCCAGGCTATCAGGAAAACAAGACTGTTCTGTATCACACAAACACTCACTAATGCGGCATGCTGTAAAAGGAAACTTATGCTGTGCAGACTCAGGTTGTTTCGTTGTTCCCTGTAAGCTTTCATGTAAAACAACCCATAAAATCCTCCTGTTACAAAAACCAGGTTAATGATCAGGATGAACCAGCCTGACAAGGCATCTATCCTGACAGGAATAGGCCCGGTTACATAACTACCGGGAAGCGCGAAGTACATTGCCTCGCCAAGCAGACTTTGTACTGCATAATATGCTGATATGATAACATTTACCAATAGCAATACAAATGTCAGGATACCTTTCCCCTTCGCTCCCAAAAAAGGAATGAAAAGTATACCTACAAATGGTACCAGGACAAATGCAAATACCAGGTTCATGATACAATATTAAATAAGGTCAGGATAAACATGGCAAGGATAAACACAATACCATAAAGCACATAGGATTGTATGCGGCCATTTTGTATAAAACTGAAATAATTAGCCGAATAAATGAGTCTTTGCGTAATGGGATCAATCAGGTTGTGTTCAAAAAAGTCATAGTAATGTGAAACATAGGATCTTTTCTCAGGGAAAATTTCCCCGGGCTTCAACTCTTCATAATGTTTCCGCTCGATCAGCAGGAAATTGAATATTTTCCCCAGGGGCTTCGAAAATGATTTGCCTGTATATTGTATCCTGCTGCCCGGCGCTACATATCCGCATCCCCAGGTCGCATTGATTCGGATGCTGCGCTTCTTCATCACGTAGGAACGCAGCAGCCAGGTCAAAACTATTATTCCAACCAACAGCAGCGAATACATACTGATGCTTGTCAATACCCTGGTATAAGAGGTAACTACTGATGGAACAGCAAACTGAGGACTTAGTATTGAAAAAGCACCGTTTAAAAGCCCAAAATAGCCCGAGGGCATAAATGCCACACTCAGCATTACTAAGACTATAACATACTGAGGAACAAGCATAACCCTGCTTACTTCGTGAGGAGCCTGGTGAAGAACGGTTCGCGGCTGACCCAGGAATATAGTGCTGAATGTCTTGGTAAATGTGAGTACCGATAAGCCGCCTATAATACTCAGGCCGGCTAGGGAAAGTACAAAAAGCAGAATCTGGCTGAGATTGTTGGCATGTATACCTTCTATAAGCCCGCTGTAAATTACAAATTCAGAAACAAACCCGTTGAAAGGTGGAAGCCCGCCTATGGAAATGGCCCCGATAAGGAAAAGGGCTGCAGTTCTGGGCATGCTCTTCACCAGGCCCCCAAGCTGTTCCATGTCACGCGTATGGCATTGCTGGTAAACCGAACCGGCCGAATAAAAAAGCAGTGATTTAAACAGGGAATGATTCAACACATGCAGCAAGGCACCGCCAAAACCTAAAAAACACATTACAGCTGAAGCGTTACCTAACCCTATCAGCCCTATGCCAATACCTATTCCTATGATTCCAATATTTTCGATCGTACAGTAAGCCAGCATTCGCTTAAAATCTCGATGTACCGAGGCATTAAGGATTCCGTATATTCCTGTAAGCAATGAAAGAGTAAGTATAATTTCTCCAAGCAGAATATAATCCGCATGCAGGAAAGTGATTATCCTGAATATACCGTAAATCCCCAGTTTTACTATTACTCCCGACATCACTCCCGAAATATGCGAAGGTGCTGCCGGGTGGGCATGAGGCAGCCAGCTGTGTAATGGTATAAAACCAGCTTTTAACCCGAACCCAAAGAAAAAGACCAGGAATAACCAGGTATTATTATTCGATTGAAAGAAAATACGGATCGCTTCGAAATTGAACGAACCGGTCGCACTGTAAACCCATATAAAACCAACAGTAAGAAAAACGACGCTAATATGCATCTGTACCAGGTAATTAATACCCGCTTTCAGGGTTTGGGCATTATGATGGTCGAATATAACCAGCAACATCGAAGTCAACGACATCACCTCCCAGGCCAGCAGGAAAGCAAAACCATTCTGAAGCATACATACCCATACCATGGATAAGTGAAAGAGTATGAATAGCGACCAGTGCAGGCTGAGTTTTGGAGCCGGATTCCGGTATGCTTTGAGGTACCCCACGCCATATATAACCCCGGTAACCGAGGTAAAGTTGATAATAAGTATAAACCATGCCGATAATCCGTCAATGCAGATTAACGTATTCCCCATAAAGGTTCCGGCAAAAAATGAAATCTCCTGAATCTGCCCGTTGAGAGCGGGAAAAGCTAACCAGGATGTGAGCAGTGAATTGGTCAGAACAGCACCGACGGCTATGTATGCTTTATAAGTAGATGAAACAAAATTTAACACAATAATGGCCAACAGCGTGATGATCCAACTCACATAAACCAATTCCATCCTGAGCGGTTTTCTTTGTTCTTAAGCCTAAAAATAGCAAATTTATGGAAAATATGCGGTTTGTTGCCAATTAAACTTTTTCCATATGGTGTTTCCCTTCTCTTAGGTTCCTACAGGACACAGGAAAGCTGTAGAACATTCTTTTCACAAGGCAGGAATAGAAAAATGTAAAGTAAATTATTATCTGCTCATTCTGAAAGAAATAAGAAAAAACACTAGAAAACAGACAATACTCAATTATTCTCTACCTTTGGGTATCAATTTGAAATAGTACCTGAAATTCACTTAATTCCCTTTGCTTATAAATCCTGCACTGAATTAATTCAACTTACTATGAAAAAAGTCCTCTTTTCGCTTTGTATACTTATGCTGCCATTGGCATACCTGGGTGCACAAACCATGTCAGTTCATCTCAGCGGGACAATTACCGCCGATTCTACAGGTCTGCC